>DRLF01000242.1 GCA_011051425.1 Thiolapillus brandeum
GAAAAAGGTTCAGATATCTGTTTCAACGTCATCGACATCGATCTGGCCGGTGATACGCCGCCGGATATGTGACCAGGATATGCCCACGGCGAGCAGCAGGGACAGCAGCGCCAGGGCGACATAGCCCAGTACCGACGGGTTGTCCAGTGACAGCCAGCCGTAAAAGATCATCGCCCAGATCAGGCTGCCGAACAGGGCAACCACCAGCAGTGAACCAAACAGCCCCAGGGAACGTGCCGTTGCCCGCAGGTAGATGGCCCAGCCGATAAAGAGGATGACTGCCGAAAGGATGATCAGGGGATCGAGCTTGTTGGTACTTTCAATGAACCAGTGAACCCAGGAGTGACCGGAAGGGTTGTAGGTGGCGAATACCAGAACGAATGCCACGACGAGTCGGATGAGGAAATTGGTCCAGTGAAAGGCTGTGACGGCCATGAAAAACGGCTCCCTGAATTTCAGTTATCAGGGAGTATAGGAGAACTGTGGTTTTTTTTCCATTCAACAGCAGATTGCCTGTGCTGTTTCCGCTTCAGCCTGTCATGCCCGGCAGGTTCCAGGGCATGGGGCTTCTGGCCAGGGCAACGCTGACCATGTAGGCGAAGCAAAGGTAGGCGGCGAGTAGCGATACATAGCGTCGCTGCCAGGTTCTGCCGCGCAGGGCGAGGGCACCGAAAACGATGTAAGCGATCAGGGCCAGCAGTTTGGCGGTCAGCCAGGGTGTGGTGCCGGGATACTGCTGCAGGTTGAAGGCAAGCCACAGGCCGCTGAAGAACAGGGTGCTGTCGACCAGGTGAGGGATGGTGCGCACCCAGCGTGCTTTGAGCAGCGGGGAGCCTTTCAGCATGAGGATGGCCCGCAGGGTGAATCCGACAAGAGACAGCGCCACGCAGCTGACGTGAATCAGCTTGACCAGATTGTGGTCGATCATTTGGGCGAAGCGCCGCTTATTCCGTGTGTGGCGGCAAAGTCCAGCATACGCTGGATCGGGACGACCGCTTTCTGGCGAATCGTTTCTTCGATGTGAATCTCGTTGTTGCCCTTGAGCAGCAGCTGTTCGAGGTTCTGCAGGGCGTTCATGGCCATCCAGGGGCAATGCGCGCAGGACACGCAGGTGGCACCCTCGCCGGCAGTGGGCGCGGACAGCAGTTTCTTGTTTGGCGCCAGTTGCTGCATCTTCCAGAAAATGCCGTCATCCGTGGCAACGATGAATTCCTCGTTGGGCATCTCCTGCACGGCCTTGATCAGGGCCGTGGTGGAGCCGACCACGTCTGCCTGTTCGATGACGCTCTCGGGTGATTCCGGATGCACCAGTACCGCTGCGTCGGGGTGAAGTTTGTGCAGACGTTCCAGCCCGAAGGCCTTGAATTCTTCATGCACAACACAGGAGCCCGGCCATAGCAGCATGTCCACGCCGGTCTGTTTCTGGATATAGCTGCCGAGGTGCCTGTCCGGTGCCCACAATACCTTCTCGCCTTTGTCCCCCAGGTATTTGACGATGGGCAGTGCAATGCCGGAGGTTACCATCCAGTCGGCGCGGGCTTTCACCTCGGCGCTGGTGTTGGCGTAGACGACGACTGTGTGATCAGGATGGGCGTCGCAGAATGCCGAGAACTCCCGGGCGGGACAGCCTTCGTCCAGGGAACAGGTGGCGCCCAGATCCGGCATCAGCACCCGCTTCTCCGGGTTGAGGATCTTGGAGGTTTCTCCCATGAAACGCACGCCGCAGACGATGAGCGTGTCCGCGTCGGTGGTGGTGCCGTAACGCGCCATTTCCAGGGAGTCGGCGACGCAGCCCCCGGTTTCCTCCGCCAGTTCCTGCAGGTCGGCATCCACGTAGTAGTGAGCCACCAGCACGGCGTTGTTCTCTTTCAGCAGTTGCTTGATGCGTTCCTTCAGGGCGCGCTTTTCCGGCGCGGACAGTTCCGGCCACTGGGGATGCTTTGGCACCTGGATCTCGGGGATGGATTGTGAGGCTGTAACCATGGGTGAGGAAAATATCGTTCAGGAAGTCGTCTGCACATTATGACCGGTTAAGGCTAGTCCCGCCACAACCAGGCCGCTCCCCGCACGCCGCTGCTGTCTCCGAAACGCGGTGGCAGCAGGCGGGTGTGAAAGATATCGGAGAAGATGTATTGCTGCCAGCGCTGACTTACGTTGTCGTACAGCCGCTGCAGCTGGGACAGGCCGCCGCCCAGCACGATGGCATGGGGGTCGAGTACGTTGATGATGCTGGCCAGCCCCCGGGCGAGGCGGTCTTCATAGATTTGCAGGGTGGTTTCTGCTGCAGCATCCCCCTGCGCGGCTAGAGCGGCAATTTCCGGTGCCATCAATGTTTTTCCGGTGCGCCGCAAATGTTCGCCGGCCAGTCCCGGGCCGGAGAGAAAGGTTTCGATGCAGCCGTGTTTCCCGCAATAGCAGGCAGGACCGGGAAGCTCTTCAGGGCGCGGCCAGGGCAGGGGATTGTGCCCCCATTCGCCGGTGATGGCATTGGGTCCGTGCAACAGTTTCCCATGGACGCAAATGCCACCGCCGGTGCCCGTGCCGATGATGACGCCGAATACGATATCCGCATCCGATGCTGCGCCGTCCACCGCCTCGGAAAGGGTGAAACAGTCGGCGTCATTGGCCATGCGCACCGGACGTTCCAGCAACTGTTCCAGGTCCTGCTGTAACGGCTGCCCGTTGAGGCAGGTGGAGTTGGCGTTGCGCATCAGCCCGCTTTCGGGTGAGGGCGATCCTGGCGTGCCGATGCCGAGTTTCAGCTCGCGGCCTGCGTGGGATTCCAGCTCGTGATGGAGGTTGTGAATAGCCTGCAGTGTCGCGTCATAGTCACCCGCCGGCGTGGGCTGGCGGATGCGCAGCAGTTCTTCACCTTCCTGATCCATCAGCAGGGCTTCGATCTTGCTGCCACCCAGATCCATGCCGGCCAGCATCACGGTATTGCGCTCAGTCTGTCTTTTCGTCGCTTGCGGGTGCCTCTTCCACCGCAGCAGTTTCGGCTGGGGTGGTTTCGGCTTCTGTCACCGGCGCTTCCACTCCGGTTTCCACCTTGGTGCCTGAAGGGTTGGTGAAGCGGTCGTTCAGCTGCTGCACGAATTCATCTGCCTGGGTGATGATGGCAGAAAGCCTGCGCCGGGTGCCCCGGGTCCAGCCAGCAGGCTTCTTGCTCAGCAGGCTGCGCCAGGGACGGGTGCTCTTTGCAAAGGCTGACACCAGGTTGATCCTGACCGGGAGGGCGTCCTGCTGTTCCCTGAGCCAGCCTGCGAGGCTGCGGGTGGCGAGTTTCCTCAGGGCCAGATGCAAGGCGAAACCGCCGCCAATCACCACGGCAAGGAACAGCGCGCTGTGCAGGGTGCTTTCCCTGATCCAGGACCACCAGTTTCCGAGCTGGCCATAGCTCAGGCCGGCACCGATGATCAGTGCGGCAATCAGGCCGAATACGATGCCATCCAGCCACAGGACACGCTTTTTCCAGCGTGCCAGTCCTTCCTGCAGCGCGGGAACCACCCGGTCTTCGATTTCCCTGGCGGTTTTTTCCAGGGAGCCCACGATGCGGTAGGCGCGTTCGACTTCCACCTGTTCCATACGACCGTGGATCTCTGCCAGATCGTGATCCCGCTTGCTTTCATAGCGCTGGCGCAGGGTGGCGTCTTCGATCTGTATGGATGCCGTGGGGCTGTAGATGGTATAGAAACGCCCGGCCGTGAGTCCGTGCTCACCCAGCGCACGCTGCCAGGCGGCGATGACCTCTTCCGGGTTGTCCTCGTTGGCCGTGGTATCGATCTGGTTCAGGATATACAGGAATTTACCGGAGTCATTGCGGTGTATGGTCTTGGAGACCAGGTGCTCCAGCGTATCGCGCATGGCACCGGGTTCGGGGTGCCGGGCATCGAAGAACACCAGCACCAGGTCGGAAAGATCCACCATGTGATCGGTGATGCGCAGGGTGGAGGTACGCTGGGCGTCGGCGTCGAATCCCGGGGAGTCGATGAGGATCTTTCCCTTGAGGCGCTTGCTGTTGCAGCTTTTCAGCTGTAGATAGGCATCGATGCGGTCTCCTTCACCTGCGGCGACCAGTTCGATCTCACGGCTGATCTTGTAGAAAGGGAAGCGGGGATCGGAATCCAGTGAAACGCCGGGCAAGGTATGGGGAGTGGGATCTTCGCTGTAGCAGATGACCGTGAAGCGGTCGTCCACCGCCTGGTTGCCGCTGCGCTGCAGCTTGGTATCCAGGTAATTGTTGATGAAGGTCGATTTGCCTGCAGAGAAGGTGCCCAGGATGGAGATCAGCGGCCACCAGGGAATCTGTGTGGCGAAGGATTCGGTCTGGTCCAGCAATCCCATGCGGTAGGCAACGCGGTCCAGGTCGCGAAAGCTTTGAACGGCGCTCAGCAATACCGGGTTTTCCTGTTCCAGATGGGTTTCCAGGTGCTTGAGTCGGTTGTCGATGATGTTTTGGTCGGCCATGTGTGTCTCGAAAGAATCTGCGTTGTGAGAAAGTCTCTTTCCACTGTTTCAGGGAAGAAACGGATTGTAGGTCGTTGTCGGTCCGGAATCCTGAAATAGTACCCCGAGTTTGGCGGGTATGGTAGTGTCTGTCGCTATTCGAGACAGCCGCGCAAACGCTTTGTTCCGCATTAACAGTCAGTTGCGGCTGATTCCCTTGTTCACGCTGTTGCGCGATGGAAAAAAGGGCTGGAATATTGGATAATATGCCGCTATACGTCGGTAATCCCCTTTGGGATAACGGCAAAGAGTTGTATTCAAATAAGAAATCTTGGGAGGTGTTGCATGGCTGATTTGTTTTCTGCAGA
>DRLF01000243.1 GCA_011051425.1 Thiolapillus brandeum
AGCCACAGCATGTCGGCGTTCACCAGGGCATCCAGCACAAACAGCTTGGCGAAGAATCCCACAGTAGGTGGTACTCCCGCCATTGAGAACATGATCAGCATCATCATGGCCGCCAGCCAGGGACTGCGTTTGTTCAGCCCTTTGAGGTCATGCAGGTATTCAGCTTCCACACCCTTGCGACTGAGAATGGCAAGCAGGCCAAAACCACCCACTGCCGTCAGCGCATAAACAATGGTATAGAACATGGCCGAGGTATAGCCCTTGCCGGCGCCTGCCAGCAGGCCCAGAAAGATGAACCCGACATGAGAAATCGTGGAATAGGCCAGCATGCGTTTGACGTTGTCCTGAACCAGCGCAACGATATTGCCCAGCGCCATGGAAAGTACCGCCAGGATCATCAGCATGCCCTGCCAGCCCTGCCAGCCCATTTCCGGCCCCAGACCGCCCATACCCTGAACAAGAATACGCATGGCCATGGCGAAAGCCGCGATCTTCGGCACGGATCCCAGGAAAGCGGTAACCACCACGGGAGCGCCCTGGTAGACGTCGGGTGCCCACATGTGAAAAGGCACAGCGCCGAATTTGAAGGCAATACCGATCAACACAAACACCAGCCCGAAAGTCAGTACCGTCTGATCAGCATGTCCACTGGCAATGACCCTGGCCACACCGGCAAAATCCAGCATTCCCGTTGCACCATAGACCATGGAAATGCCATACAGCAACATGCCGGACGCCAGCGCTCCCAGCACGAAATACTTCATCGCCGCTTCAGAGCCCTTTTTCGAATCACCATCGAAGGCCACCAGCGCGTACAAACTCAGTGCCAGCAATTCAAGACCGAGATACAGCGTGAGGAAGCTGCCTGCGGAAACCATGATCATCATGCCCAGTATGGCAAGCATGCCAAGCACATAGAACTCGCCTTTGAACAGGTTGCGGTCAACCAGATAGCGACGGGAATAGATAAAGGCGAAAATACCCACGCTCAGCAGCGAGATCTTCAGCATGCTGCCCATGGCATCGATCACGTAAGCGCCGTGCATGACCACCCGGCTGCTGTCATCCACCCACACAACTGCGGACATTGTCGCAATCAGCGCAGCCAGGGACAGCCCGTAAGTAAACATGCGTTTGCTCTGATCCAGGAACAGATCCAGTATCAGAATAACGGCAATCGCCGAGAGCAGTACGATCTCAGGCAGCAGTGACAGCAATGTTGAGGCGTTAAAATCCATCAGGTTTACCTGAAGTTACAGTTTCGGAACAGCAATATGATTGACCAGATTGGTGATGGACGCGTCCATCACCTGTATCAGTGGCTCAGGCCACAGACCCAGTACCAGCACGGCAATCGCCAGAGAAGCCAGCACCAGGGCTTCGCGCTTGTTTATATCCTGCAGGGCGGCTACCTTCTCGTTGGAGACTTCACCAAACACCACCCGTTTGACCATCCAGAGCGTATACGCAGCGCCAATGATCAATGTGGTGGCAGCAAGAAAGGCGAACCAGAAATCCGCCCGGAAACTGGCCAGAATCACCATGAATTCACCCACGAACCCGGAAGTGCCCGGCAGGCCGGCATTCGCCATAGCGAAAAAGACCATGAAAGCCGCAAACCAGGGCATGGTATTCACAACGCCACCGTAGTCGGCAATCTCACGGCTGTGCATACGATCGTAGAGCACACCCACACACAGGAACATGGCCGCAGAGATGAAACCATGGGAGACCATCTGCACCATCCCTCCCTGCATGCCCAGCACCACACCGTTACTCACTTCAGGCTTGGCAAAAATGATGAATGCAATGAAGAAACCCAGGGTAACGAAGCCCATGTGTGCGATGGAAGAGTAGGCAATGAGCTTTTTCATGTCCTTCTGCACCAGTGCCACGAATCCGATGTAAACAACTGCGATCAGAGACATGCCGATGATCAACCAGTCCAGTTCCTTGCTCGCATCCGGAGTGATGGGAAGGCTGAAGCGCAGGAAACCGTATCCGCCAATCTTCAGCATGATGGCCGCCAGCACCACCGAACCGCCGGTGGGGGCTTCCACGTGTGCATCAGGCAGCCAGGTATGCACCGGCCACATGGGCACCTTCACCGCAAACGCAGCCAGGAACGCCAGGAAAATCAGAATCTGTTCGGTCAGGCCCAGCTTGAGCGTATGGAAACCCAGGATCTCCATGCTGCCAGACTGGAAATACATGTAGATCAGCGCCACCAGCATGAACACCGACCCCAGGAAGGTATAGAGGAAGAACTTGATCGTGGCATACACCCTGTTGGGCCCGCCCCAGATCCCGATAATAAGGAACATGGGGATGAGCATGGCTTCCCAGAACACATAAAACAGCATGGCGTCCAGTGCGGAGAACACACCTACCATCACACCTTCCATGATCAGGAAGGCCGCCATGTACTGGGAAGGCTTGTACTGAATCACCTGCCATCCGGCAATGACCACCAGAATGGTGATGAAGGTGGTCAGGATGATCAGGGGCATGGAAATACCATCCACGCCCAGATGGTAATTGACCTTGAAGGATTCGATCCAGGGGATATTTTCCTGGAACTGCATGGCAGCCGTGCCGGTTTCAAAACCCGTATAAAGCAGCAGACTGAGCAGGAACGTCAGCACAGCCACGGACAGCGCCAGCCAGCGACTGACATTGGGCGCCTTGTCGCCGCTGAACGCCACCAACAGGCCGCCCAGGACAGGCAACCAGATAACTGCACTCAAAATTGGCCAATCTGCACTCATTATCTTCTATCCAATCCTTAACTCAGCGAACCACGAACCAGAACAGCAGGCCCAGAAGACCCAATATCATGGCTATAGCATAGTGATACAGATAACCGCTCTGTATCCAGCGTACCGCCTGAGCCAGCACGCCGAACGAGCGCGCCGAACCGTTTACCGCAATGCCATCGATGAGGGTTTTGTCACCCACATTCCACAACAGCTTTCCGGTGAGCAGGCTGCCACCGGCAAAAATGAACTGGTTTAACTCGTCGAAACCGTATTTCCGGTCCAGCAGTGCATACAGCCAGTCGAAGCGGATACGCAGGTTCTGTGCGATGGACGGTTTCATCAGGTAAACATACCAGGCGACCGCAAGACCGCCCATAGCCAGCCAGAATGGCAGCGCCATCACACCGTGAGAGATGAAACCGACCTGATTGTGGTAGTGCTCTCCGATTTCACCCAGCGTGTCATGGGCGGAAGCCACATGCAGTACGCCTTTGAAGAAATCACCGAACAACATGGGTTCGATGGCAAACCAGCCGATAAACACCGATGGAATGGCCAGCAGAATCAGTGGCAGCGTCACGACCGCAGGTGATTCTTTCAGATGCTCTTTCGCGTGCTCATCCCGCGGCCCCTTGCCGTGGAATACGATGAAATACAGGCGGAAACTGTACAACGCCGTGACGAATACACCAAAGACCAGCAGCCAGTGGGCATAGTCAGAACCAAAAATCTGCGATGACCCAACGGCTTCAATGATCGCATCCTTGGAAAAGAAACCGGAGAACCCGGGGAAGCCGATCAGCGCCAGAGTACCGAGCAGGAAAGTTAACCAGGTGACCTTCATGTACTTGCGTACACCACCCATGTTGCGGATATCCTGATCGTGGTGCATACCGATAATGACGGACCCTGCCGCCAGGAACAGCAGCGCCTTGAAGAAGGCATGGGTCATCAGATGGAAAAGACCTGCCGCATACGCGGATGCACCCAGAGCCGCAACCATGTAACCGAGCTGGGAAAGCGTGGAATAGGCAATCACCCGCTTGATATCATTCTGGATGATACCGATCAGTCCCATGAAGAATGCGGTGGTGGCACCAATAATGAGCACAAAGCTCAACGCTGTTTCCGAC
>DRLF01000244.1 GCA_011051425.1 Thiolapillus brandeum
GTACCCGTATGCGCGCTTCTGCGAGCTGATCATTAACCCGGCACCTATATTGGTGCCGGGTTAATAGTTTCTATTTGCCCGTTGTTGGTGCTGTCAGCAGCACCTTGACGTCGCTGGCGTACCAGAACGGATTGTCCTGAATTGCGAGCCGGGTATCTTTCAGAATGGCCTGAGCCTTGTCGCGCAGCAGCGGATCCCCTGAACCCAGTGAAAGCTGCAGGATGATGGCAGCGGCGGCAGGCAGGGCACCGTCTTCCTGCGCCATGACTGACGGCATGCCGGGCAAAAGCGCCTGACTGCCACTGATCCAGCCCTTGTCGGTATAGAAGCGTGACCAGGCGATACTGAGGAGCCGATCAGCCATTTTTCTGTCTTCCAATCGTTTGCTGACCTTTGCCCAGGAGTACAGTCCCTGAGCCACATAAGCATAGTCCGCCAGGGAAGCCTGACCGATGGGTTTCCCCTCATGCACAGCCCTGAAGAGCTGCCTGCCATCCCAAAGATCAGTCAGCAGATAGTTGCGCAGCCGTTCTGCAGCCGCAAGGAACTCCGGATCTTTCAACTGTTGGGCAGCGCTGGCAAGGGCATGCAGCAGCAGGCCGTTCCATCCGGCTAGGCGCTTGTCATCCACGGGCAGCTTGCGCTGCTGGCGTGCTTCGAGCAGGCGTTTTTTCGCTTCGGCAAGCAGCGTCCTGATCTGCCCCACAGGTTCCTTGAGCTGCTTCGCCAGTACTTCCACCGATTTGCCCTTCATGGGCAGCACACCTTCAGGCCTGTTCCTGAAACCCTTCAGCTGCCAGTACTCACTCGCCAGTTTCAGAAGCGACGGATCGAGCGCTTTCTTCAGTTCCTTTTCCGTCCACAGGTAGTAACCTCCTTCAACGCCCTGGGCATCCACGGCGGAAAAGCTGGCGATGCAGGCGGGTGACCCGGCACACATTTCCCGCAGGGTAAATGCCAGGGTATCCCGTGCTGTCTGTGCGTAGGCGGGGTTGTCGAACACCCTGGCAGCCCGCAGGTAAAGGTCCGCCAGCAGCGCCTGGGTATAGAGCATTTTTTCATAGTGCGGTGTCTGCCAGTCGGGATCGACGGTGTAGCGAAAGAAACCACCGGCCAAATGATCTCTCAACCCCCTGTTTGCCATCTGATCGAGTGTCAGGCGCAGAAAATGTTCGAGGGATTTCTTCGGTTCCCTGGCCTGGATTTCCAGCAAGGTTGAAAGCTGCGGCGTCATGGGAAAACGGTTCTGCTGCCCGAAACCACCGGCCAGTTCATCCGCCATCGCCATGGCAGACATGAGGTAAGCCTGCTGCAGTTGTTCATTTGTCAGCGGTTTATCCGGCGTCTTTTTCTGACGCTGGGCCACCAGAGCATCCAGTGCCTTTCCCGCAAGCTCGGTCACTTCTTTCTTTTCCGCCTGCCACATCTTTTGCAGCTTGCCGAGCAACACCCGAAAACGTTCAGGCGGCAAATAAGTCATCCCTACAACAGGATAGCCTTCCGGTGTCAGGAAAACGTTCAGTGGCCACCCCGCCCTGCCCTGGGTGCGTTGCACAAAATCGATGAGATGCTCATCCAGTGCTGGATTGAGCTCCCGGTCCACCTTGACCGGAATGAAGTAGGTGTTCAGCAATTCGGCTATTGCAGGGTTGCTGTAGCTCTCCCGCTGCATTACGTGGCACCAGTGACAGGCAAAATAGCCACTGGAGATGAACAGCAGCTTGCCCTCTTTCCGGGCCAGTTCCAGGGTTTCGGCATTCCATATCTGCCAGTGCACCGGATCCCGGCCGTGCATGGCCAGGTAAGGGGAAGGATTGTCGGCAAGCTGATTCTGCAGTGCCACCGCCGACAGGCTGAAGAGCAGGAGCGGCAGAATCAGCAGCGATCTGATCACGGTTCAGTCATCGAGTTGAGAGAGGATATTCTTGGCCACGACCACCTGTTCATCACTACCCTCCACAAGCACTTCATACAACAGCTTGCGGGCCGCATCAAAATCCATGTCTTCACGCAAGCGGTTGATGCGCTCCAGCTTTTTGTCCACAGCATCCTGTTCTTTGCTTTCCTGCGTATTCTCAGCAGGTTCTTCATGCCAGCTCGCTTCCTCTTCGTCCAGTTCCGCTTCCAGACGGTCCAGCTCTGCTTCCATTTCTTCATCGGAGAGGGGCTTGAATTCGCTATCATCATCCGCTGCCTGAGTATGTACCGGCGGCGTAGCCACGGTGGCGGCAGCGGTCGCGTCAGCTGCGCTGGATGATGCTTCCTCTTCGTCGTCGTTTTCTGTTTCATCTTCATCCTTTTCGCGCACGAAGAAACGGGAGAAGATGATGCCAGCCTCGAACAACACCCACATGGGCAAGGCCAGCATGGTCTGGGAGATAACATCAGGTGGTGTCAGCAGCATGCCGATGACAAAAGCACCCACGATCACATAGGGTCGTTTGCTGGCAAGTTTCTGCGGCGTTGTCATACCCATCCAGACCAGCAGGATGGTGGCGATGGGTATCTCGAAGGCAAGACCAAAGGCAAAGAACAGGGTCAGGACGAAATCCAGATATTCCGAAATATCGGTCATCACCGCCACACCTTCCGGGGTGACACTGGTGAAGAACTTGAACACCAGGGGGAAGACCACGTAATAGGCGAAAGCCGCTCCCAGGTAGAAAAGCACTACACTGGAGGCCAGCAGCGGCATGGCCATCTTCTTTTCATGGGCATAGAGCCCTGGCGCAATGAAACCCCACAGCTGATACAGCAGATACGGCATGCTGAAGAAAACCGCCGCAATAAGGCTCAGTTTGAACGGCGTGAGAAAGGGGGAAGCCACTTTCGTGGCGATCATGGAAGTGCCTTCCGGCATCACCGCCATCAGGGGTTCGGCGATGAAATGATAGATGTCGTTGCCGAAGGGGAACAGCACCAGGAAAACCACCAGCACCACCAGCACGGCGCGCAAAAGTCGGTCGCGCAGCTCCAGCAGGTGGGACATGAACGGCTGTTCCATGTCGGAGGATGTATTCTCTGTCATTTGTCGGTTTTGTTGGTGACAGTTTTAACGTTGTCTGAGCTGTCCCAACTGTCGTCCGAGCTGCCGGAAACAGTGGGCTTCTCACTGGCAGCCTTCACCACGGATTCGGTTTCCTGCTTGATGTCATTGAGGGCGCTGCGCGTGTCATCGAGAATTTCATGTACGGAAGCGGATCCGGCCTGCTCCTCCAGGATGCGCTTGAGTTCTTCCGCCTTGAGTTCCTTTTCGATATCCGCCTTCACCGAACTGATCATCTTGCGCCCGCGACCGATCCACAGGCCCGCCGTACGCGCCACCTTGGGAAGGCGTTCGGGACCGATCACCAGCAGCGCCACGACGGAAATCAGCAGCAGCTCAAAAAAACCAACATCGAACATGGGAGATTTCTCCTATCAGGAGTCTGTCTTGTCTTTTTCCCGTGTTGCTTCGCCTTCGATGACCGACTCATCCTTGGATGCTTCGGTCAGTTTTTCCTTTTCCTTGGTTTCGCCGTCACTCACGGCTTTCTTGAATCCCTTGAAGGCAGTACCCAGGTCAGAGCCCATGTTGCGCAACCGCTTGGTGCCAAACAGCAACAACACGATTACCAGTACGATCAACAACTGCCAGATACTGATTCCACCAAAACCCATAATTCGTTCTCCAAAAAATTAAACTTCTTGTCCAGGCCTTCAGGGAGCCCTGAACATTGCTCAATGATGCATGATAGCTTATTCGGCCTTGCGGCTGGCTTTTTCTTCCAGTCCGGAAAGACCGAAACGCCGTTCGAGTTCTTTCAGCACGTCTTGTGGCCCCAGCCCAGAGTGGGCCAACAGCACCATGCTGTGAAACCACAGATCCGCAGTTTCATAGACGATCTTGTCCCTGTCGCCGTCTTTGGCTGCCATCACCGTCTCTGTGGCTTCTTCCCCGATTTTCTTGAGGATGGCATCCAGCCCCTTGTGATACAGGCTCGCAACATAGGAACTGTCGGGCGCAACGGATTTGCGTTGTTCCAGTACTTCGGCCAGTTGCTGCAGCGTATCCGTCACAGTCTCATCTCCACACCCTGCTCTGCCATGAAACGCTTGGCTTCGCCAATGCTGTACTCAGCGAAGTGGAAGATGGAAGCCGCCAGCACGGCATCGGCGCCACCGAGCTTTACGCCATCCACCAGGTGCTGCAGATTACCCACACCACCGGAAGCAATGACTGGAATAGTCACGGCCTCCGCCACGGCGCGGGTCAGTTCGTTGTCGAAGCCAATCTTGGTGCCATCCCTGTCCATGCTGGTGAGCAGGATTTCCCCGGCGCCGTAGCCCGTCATCTTTTTCGCCCATTCGATGGCATCTATACCCGTGGGCTTGCGTCCACCGTGAGTGAATATTTCCCATTTCCCATCACCGACGGATTTTGCATCGATAGCCACGACGATGGCCTGGGAACCGATACTGTCCGCAGCCTCTTTCACGAATTCAGGATTGAACACGGCGGCCGTATTGATGGCGACCTTGTCCGCCCCGGCCATGAGCATGCGCCGCACGTCTTCCACTTTGCGGATGCCACCGCCCACGGTCAGGGGGATGAACACTTCTGAAGCCACCTGCTCCACCAC
>DRLF01000245.1 GCA_011051425.1 Thiolapillus brandeum
GATGAATTCCTGCTTGTCCTGGAGGAACACAAGATCGACCGCTCCCTCGAAGACATGGTAGGGCTGATTTTTGCCCTGTTTGCCCGCCCCCTGCATCTTTCTGAGGGGGACGTCCGTGTGTCTGTGACCCTGGGAGTCAGTATGTTTCCTGAGCATGGCGATGATCCTGAACTGCTCATAGGCCGTGCCGGCGCCGCCATGCATGCGGGGAAAGATGAGGGTGGTGGTCAGATCATTTACTATGAGTCTGGCATGCAGGACCGGGCCAACCGTGCGCTGGTGATAGAGTCCCAGCTTCATCAGGCCCTGGATTCCGGGCGCTTCGAGGTTTTCTATCAACCGCTGATCGAGGTATCCACCCTGAAGGTCACGGGTGTTGAAGCGCTGGCCAGGCTCAGGGATGCCGACGGCAGCTATATTCCTCCAGACGAGTTCATCAGCGTTGCAGAGCGTATTGGGCTGATTGCCGAGATGGGGTATCAGCAGTTGTACAAGGCCTGTGTCCAGCTCGAACAATGGCGTCAACAGGGGTTCTCGCTGCGCCTGTCATTCAATTTTTCACCCCGGCAGATGAGCAGCCCCAAACTCATCGAAAAAATCGAACGCATTTTCAAACTGACCGGTTTTGCCCCGGAATTCCTGGATTTCGAGATCACTGAAAACCTGCTGCTTTCCAACGACCGGCTGGTAGAACATGTCCTCAAGCAGATACAGGCCATGGGGATAGGTGTAACCATCGATGATTTTGGCACGGGGTACAGTGCCATGAGTTATCTGACCCGCTTTCATTTCGACCGGCTCAAGATCGACCGTTCTTTTGTTTCCGAGTTGCATGTCCGCACCGGTTCCACCGCCATCACGTCCGCTATCATCACCATGGCGCACGACCTCGAAATGGGCGTTGTTGCCGAAGGTGTGGAAAACGTGGAACAGTTTGAACTGCTGCGATCGCAGGGCTGCGACGAAATCCAGGGTTACTTCCTGGGAAGGCCTGTTCCTGCACATGAGCTGCAGGAATATCTGGAGGCCAATCAGGGCTATGCCAGGCTTCCTTCCTGATTCACAGGGCTTAGACATAATGTCTAACCCGGAAGTATTTCCCCAAACACTTGAAAAAGCTTGAAATCCTGCTGATATTCTCCTAGAATCCGCGCTCCTGATCGGCTTTCGGGCCGATCCTCCTTGCCTCACTGCCCATGCAGGAGGCTGATTACTAGCCATAAGGAGCTACAATGCGACACTATGAAATCGTTTTCATGGTCCATCCGGACCAGAGCGAGCAAGTGCCATCCATGACCGAGCGTTATATCGCCAGCATCAAAGAAGATGGTGGGCAGATTCATCGCCTGGAAGACTGGGGCCGCCGTCAGCTTGCCTACCCCATCAACAAACTGCACAAGGCACATTACGTGCTGATGAACATCGAATGCGAAAGCAAGACCCTGAAGGATCTTGAAACCGCTTTCCGTTTCAATGATGCAGTGATTCGTCACCTGACCATCCGTCGTGACGATGCCCTGACTGAACCCTCTCTGCTGGCCAAGGCCGATGAGAAAGAAGCAGCGCCTGAAGCTGCAGCCGGATAACGGGAGGATATAAATATGTCACGCTACATGCGTCGTAGAAAGTATTGCCGTTTTACTGTGGAAGGCATCACCGAGATCGATTACAAGGATCTCGCGCTGCTGAAGCAGTATGTCAGCGAGTCGGGCAAGATCGTGCCCAGCCGCATTACCGGCACCAGCGCCAAGTATCAGCGCCAGTTGGCAACCGCCATCAAGCGTGCGCGTTTTCTGGCACTGATGCCTTTTACCGATTCCCATAAATAACTTCCTGTAATGATTTAACAAAGTAATTTATTGCTTTGTTATTCAAGGAAAATAGAGTGAATAACTCTCTGTGGATTTTGCAGCCGGCGGACAGGAAGTCTGCCGTTGCCGCTGCAAAGAAAGACCGATGAAGGCGCTGGCCACCTTCATCATGAAGGGCCGCATGCAGGCCGTCATGGTAGCCGCCGTGTTTACCGTGCTGGCGCTGCTGATCACCCCTCTGGGGATAGCCAGCTCGGCGGTGATCGCCCTGGTGGTACTGAGGAACGGCGTCCGTGAAGGGCTCCTGATCGCGGTGCTGGGGGGTGTGGCATTGGCCGCCCTGGGACTGCTGATCTTCGGGCAGCCGCTGTCACTCGCCATTGCCGGCCTGTTGCTGTGGGTGCCCATGCTGGTGCTGGGCGAGCTGTTGCGGGCAACGCGCTCCCTTCGGCTGGTGCTCGAAGTGGCTGTGATACTGGGAGCCTTGCTGATTGGCATGCAGTATCTCGTGCTCGATGACGTACCGAAGTTCTGGTCCGGCATTCTGGACGAGTACAGTGCCCAGATGATGGACCCGAATGTGGTCAGCGATGCCGACCGCAAGCTCATGGTGACAGAAATGGCGCCGTGGATGGCCGGAGGAATGGGGGCAGCCTGGTTTTTGCAACTGGCCCTGTCTCTTTTTCTGGCGAGAAGCTGGCAGGCC
>DRLF01000246.1 GCA_011051425.1 Thiolapillus brandeum
GCAAAGCCAGGCTGTTGCCCGTCTCATCCACCAGTTCCACACCCCGCCCCGCCCATATCTCACCAATGCAGGTGATATCAAAAGACAGCGCTTCCAGTTCCGGTTGCAAGGACGGCGGCAGGGTAAAGCAAAGCTCGTAGTCATCCCCGCCGGCAAGCGCCGTTTCAGGATCGCCGGCATGGCCCCTGAATGCTGATGACAGCGGCAGCCTGGCCACCTCGATACGGGCGGCGCAACTGCTGCGCTCGCAGATATGCCCCAGGTCGGCCACCAGGCCATCCGATATATCGATACAGGTGCGTACGCCCAGGTCCGCCAGCATCCGGCCTTCCTCGACCCGGGGCAGCGGGGTTTCGAGACGCGCACGCAGCCCGCCGGGGTCTTCACCAGCCTGCAGTAAGCGCAGCGCCAGCGCCGCATCGCCGAGGGTGCCGGTGACACAGACAAGATCACCGGGTTTGGCGTTGGCACGTAACATGGCTTTTTCCGCCCCCAGGAATCCCGTGAGCTGCAGGGTGATGCTCAGGGGTCCCTGACAGGTATCACCACCCACCAGCTGCACACCGAATTGGCTGGCCAGACGCCGGAAACCCTGTACAAAGCCCTGCAGCCAGTCATCGTCGATCCGGGGCATGGACAGGGACAGCAGCGCCCAGGCCGGTGTTGCACCCATGGCGGCCAGGTCGCTGAGATTCACCGCCAGGGATTTATGTCCCACTGACGCGGGATCGGCATCTGGCAAGAAATGGCACCCGGCGATCAGTGTGTCCATGGTGGTGGCCAGCTGCTGCCCGGCAGGCGGTTGCAGCAGGGCGCAATCGTCACCGATGCCGAGCAGGACGTCCTGCCCCGGTCGGGACAGTCCGGAAAAATAACGCTGGATGAGTGCGAATTCAGCCACGCTTCCTTGCGGCGATTTCCACGGCGCGCAAGTCGTGGGCCAGCTTGTCCAGCACCCCGTTGATGTAGCGATGCCCCTTGTCCGCCCCAAAGGTCTTCGCCAGTTCCACCCACTCATTGATCACCACGCGATAGGGCACCTCGGGGTGCTTCGCCAGCTCATAGGCTCCCAGGCGCAGGATGGCGCGTTCCACCAGATCGACCTCTTCCACCGGCCGGTCGAGCAACGGTTGCAGATGCTTGTCCAGCATATCCACCTGAGCAGGCACACCGCTGACCAGATCCCGGAAATAATCCACCTGAAAACCACTGTTCTGGTGCTCGGTGAGAAAGCTCTCGACGATTTCACCGACATTGGCGCCGGCCACCTGCCACTGGTAGATGGCCTGGGTGGCCAGACTGCGGGCCCTGCTGCGTTTCTTGCTCACAGCTGGCGCAACAGGGAGACCATTTCGATGGCAGACGCGGCGGCTTCACCGCCCTTGTTTCCGGCTTTGGTGCCAGCACGCTCGATAGCCTGTTCGATAGTGTCCACCGTGAGCACACCAAAAGCGATGGGAACGCCATGATTGAGAGAAACCTGGGCCATGCCTTTCACGGCCTCACCCGCCACGTATTCAAAATGAGGTGTGCCACCGCGAATCACGGCTCCCAGGGCAATGATGGCGTCATAGTCCCCGCTGGCAGCCACCTTGTCCAGTACCACCGGCATTTCAAACGCACCGGGTACACGTACCACGCTGATGTCTTCTTCACTGGCGCCATGACGCTTGAGCGTGTCGATGGCGCCCGCTTCAAGGCTGTCCACCACAAAGCTGTTCCAGCGCGCCACCACGACGCAAAAACGCCCGCCTTTTGCAATCAGGTTTCCTTCGATGGTCTTGATACTCATACTCGCCTCGCTTACTCCCCGTTTTCAGGGAGCTCAAAATCTACAAATTCGGTCACTTCCAGATGGAATCCGGCCAGGGCGTGTAAATGCTTGGGTGCACTCATGACACGCATTTTCTTGACACCCAGGTCAATGAGGATTTGCGCGCCCACGCCGAAGGTGCGCAGTTCCTTGTCCTTGATCTTGCCATGATCTATAGGCACCACACCATCGGCACTGCCCTTGAGCTGGCAGGCCTGAATACGCTGAACGATATCCCGCGCGGTATCGTGATTGCGCAATATCACCACGATGCCACTGCCCTCATGCTCGATCTGCTTCATGGCGTTCTTCAGGGGCCAGCCACACTCGGTATAGGTAGCCCCGAGCAGGTCACACAGACTGTTCTGCACATGCACACGTACCAGTATGGGCTCGTCTTCCCTGATCACGCCTTTCACCAGCGCCAGATGTACCTCGTTGTCCACCACATCCTGATAGGCGATGACACGGAAATCCCCCGCTTCCGTGGGCAGCAGGCATTCGTTGATGCGCTCCACGGTCTTTTCGTTGCGCACGCGATATTCGATGAGATCCGCAATGGTGCCGATTTTCAGATCATGCTCTTTGGCAAAGACCTCCAGATCCGAACGCCGCGCCATGGTGCCGTCTTCATTGAGAATCTCCACGATCACTGACGTGGGGCTCAGCCCCGCCAGCCGCGCCAGGTCACAGCCGGCCTCCGTATGCCCTGCACGCACCAGCACCCCACCCGGCTGGGCCATGAGGGGAAAGATGTGGCCAGGCTGCACCAGGTCTTCGGGACGGGCATCGGGCTTGACCGCAGCCTGCACCGTAATGGCGCGATCGGCGGCGGAAATGCCCGTGGTCACGCCTTCCGCCGCTTCGATGGATATGGTGAAGTTGGTCGATTCCAGCTGATCGGCGGCATTCACCATCAGCGGCAGACGCAGTTGCTGGCAACGTTCCTTGGTGAGAGTGAGGCAGATCAGCCCGCGACCGTACTTGGCCATGAAATTGATGGAATCCGGTGTAACCTTGTCCGCAGCAATCACCAGGTCGCCTTCGTTTTCGCGATCTTCATCGTCCATGATGATGACCATCTTGCCCTGGCGCAGATCTTCGATGATTTCTTCTGTAGTATTGAGTGCCATTGGCAATATTGTTCGTCGAATAAAAGGAAGCAGGAGATTCTAACATGAACCACAGCGCGGAAGGAGTCATCAGGTTCGATCTGACCCATACGAAAACCCCTGCCCTGCCTGTGGAAGACACGGCCACACTGCGCGCCTGGTTCACCATCCTGCGCCAACTGGAATTGCTGGGACAGGATCCCGGGCGTTATCTGGGTTATGCCTACGGCAACATCAGCACGAGGACACAGGGCGGGTTTGTCATCAGCTGCACCCAGACCAGCGGCAAGACAGCACTGCAGCAGGAGGATTTTGCCCTGGTCACAGGTTTCGATACGCGCAGCAACCGGCTGGTATCCGAAGGCCCCTGCCCGCCCTCTTCGGAAGCCATGACCCACGGTGCCGTGTATCAGGCGCTACCCCGGACAGGGGCTGTGTTCCATGTCCATTCCCCCATCATCTGGCGACAGGCCAGGGCACTGGCTCTGCCCGAAACCGACCCATCCATCGAATACGGCACGCCGGAAATGGCCGAAGCTGTAATGACGCTGTTGCAGGACAACCCGGCCCGGGTGTTCAGCATGGGCGGGCATGAAGACGGAATCGTCGCCTGGGGAGGGAATGCCGCCGAAGCCGGATGCCGCCTGCTGGACACCCTTGCCCAGGCTCGGACTCAGTCAAATAGGTTGCGGTGAGATCTTGCGAGCCGCATCCTACCCCTCGGCCTACTCCAGAAAGCCGGCCTTGGCCAGGGTTTCCATGGTCAGACCCTGGGCACCCGGTTCCACCGCCTTGTCACCCAGCAACAGGCGCTCGAGATAGCGGGCGATGAGATCGACTTCCAGGTTCACCTGACTGCCGGCCCGGTAGGTGTCCATGATGGTTTCCTGCAAGGTGTGGGGTACGATATTGAGCTCGAAACGGGCGCCGTCCACACCGTTTACCGTGAGGCTGGTGCCGTCCACGGTAATGGAGCCCTTGTGTACGATGTATTTCGCCAGTTCCGCCGGGGCCTCGATGACAAAACGCACCGAACGCGCATCCTCCTGTCGGGAGATCACCGTACCCAGCCCGTCCACGTGACCACTCACCAGGTGACCGCCCAGGCGGGTGGCCAGGGTCAGGGCTTTTTCCAGGTTCACCGGGCTGCCGCTCTTGAGATTGCCCAGAGAGGTCAGTGACAGGGTTTCCCCGGACACGTCCGCCACGAACCCGTTACCCGGCAGTTCCACCGCCGTGAGGCAGACGCCGTTCACGGCGATGCTGTCGCCCAGCGCCACGTCGGACAGATCCAGCTTGCCCGTGTCTATGCCCAGGCGGATGTCGCCGCCCTGGTCCTTTATGCCGGTGACTTTGCCAATGGCCTGGATGATGCCTGTGAACATTTGCGCTTACTCCCCGGCAACCGTGGCCGAAATACGAAAATCCCGCCCCACCGGACGGATATCCTGGATCCTCAGATCGATGCGGTCTGCCATTTTCTCCAGCCCCGGCAAATGGAACAGCCCTCTCGCCTGGTGCCCCATGAGATGAGGTGCCATGTAGATGATGAGCTCGTCGATGACGCCTGCTTTGAGGGCGGCCCCCGCCAGGGTGGGGCCGGCCTCGATGAGCACCTCATTGATTTCCTGTTCCGCCAGTTCGCCCATGACCCGTGGCAAATCCAGCCCCCCTTCCAGTTTCAGCACATCGGCACCGGCTTGGCGCAATCGGCGCGCTTTGGCGTCATCTCCCCGGCTGTGTATGACCTGCACCAGCCCTTCCACGGAAAACAGTCTGGCATTCTCAGGCACCCGCAGACTGGAATCCAGCAGCACCCGCAGGGGCTGTCGAAAATACGCGCTGCTCTCCACACCGGGAAGCTCTTCGGGCGTCAGGCGCACATTCATGGATGGATCGTCCGCCAGCACGGTGCCGATGCCGGTGACGACCGCTGAACTGCGGGCGCGCAGGCGCTGCACATCACGTCGGGCATCTTCCCCGGTGATCCAGACGCTTTCGCCGCTGGCCATGGCAGTGCGCCCGTCCAGGCTCATGGCCAGCTTGCAGCGCACCCAGGGCATACCTGTCTTCATGCGCTTGATGAAACCGGGATTGAGCTTTTCCGCCTCGGCTTGCAGCAGGCCGGAAGCCACGGACACCCCCTGTTTCCTGAGCAGAGCCATGCCTTTGCCCGCCACCAGGGGGTTGGGATCTTCCATGGCAGCGACAACCCGCGTGACGCCCGCCTCGACAAGACCTTCTGTACAGGGCGGCGTCTTACCGTGGTGGCAGCAGGGCTCCAGGGTAACGTAAGCTGTTGCTCCGTGTGCGTTTTCGCCGGCTTCGGCGATAGCGATGCGCTCGGCATGGGGCTCGCCGGCCTTGCGGTGCCAGCCCTCGCCAACGATTTCACCATCCCGCACCAGCACACAACCCACGCGCGGGTTGGGATCCGTGGTGTAGAGTCCCCTCCAGGCAAGCTGGATGGCGCGGGCCATGTGCTCGTAGTCTTCTTTGGTAAATGTCATGTTGGCATTGTAAGCGGCAATGATGCAGTTCGCTCGCTCACCACATCCTACCCATTGTCCCTCAATGTTGGTCGGGCTTCAGCCCGACAACCTGGCGCTTGTTGTCGGACTGAAGTCCGACCTACAGACTGAGTTTATTCGAACCGGGCGGAAACGCCCGTTATTTCTCCCTGCCCAGCAGGTCCAGCTGTTTGCGCAAGGCCTCGGGATCGGGCTGCTGTTCCAGGCGTTCGATTTCCTCACGGAAGGCCTGCACGTCCTGGAACTGGCGGTACACCGAGGCAAAACGAACGTAGGCAACCTGATCCAGTCCTTTGAGCTCTTCCATCACCAGCTCGCCGATACGCTCGGTGGGCACTTCCGGGTCGCCGGGCGCCATGAGCTTTCGGGTGATACGGCTGATGGCCGCCTCGAGATCGTCTGTGCTCACCGGGCGCTTCTCCAAGGCCCGTAACATGCCCAGACGCAGCTTCATTTCATCGAAACTGGCGCGGCTGCCATCGGACTTGACCACCCGTGGCAGGTTCAGCTCCACCTTTTCATAGGTGGTGAAACGCTCCCGGCACTCGATGCATTCGCGCCGCCGCCGCACCTGGTCACCTTCTCCCGCCGCGCGGGAGTCGATAACCTTGGTGTCCCGGGCGTTGCAGAACGGGCAGCGCATGGATCAGTCGCCGTAGACCGGCAGGCGCCTGCAGATTTCCAGGGCCAGTTCCTTCACCTGGGCAATCACGGTTTCATCACCCCTGGCATCGATGACATCGCACATCCAGCCCGCCAGCTCGGTGGATTCCTGTTCGCCGAAACCCCGGGTGGTAATCGCGGGTGTTCCCACGCGGATGCCGGAGGTGACGAACGGCGACTGGGGATCGTTGGGTACGGCATTCATGTTCACGGTGATATTGGCCGCGCCCAGCCAGGCATCCACGTCCTTGCCGGTGAGACCTGCCTCGATGAAACTCACGAGGAACAGGTGATCGTCGGTACCCTTGGAAACTACGTCATAGCCGCGATCCATGAACACCCTGGCCATGGCCTGGGCGTTTTTCA
>DRLF01000247.1 GCA_011051425.1 Thiolapillus brandeum
CTGCCCTGACAGGATTCAGTTCAATGTAGCAACTGCACCTTGTACCGCTTCCCTGTTTGCCGCCAGAGTTCCAGATAGAACGGGTAATCCTTGGGCTCAATAAAACTGGCTTCCCGGTTGTTGCAGCGCTGAATCACATGATATGGCAGGCCGGCGATATAGCACCTTGCTCTCCTTGGCATGACAACTCCTTTGCGTTCTTGTCCTGAGAAAGATCTTACCCGTGTATTGCAGGGCTGATTAATTATTATTCCCTCCGTCCTCTTTTTGCGCTTACTGTGCTCAATCGGCAATTTTTTCGAGCATTTTTGAAGGTTCCCAAACGAAAAAGCCGCCTTCGGATGAAGGCGGCCTTGTTGCGGGATTCAGGAGAAACTACCGGGGAGAGACATAAACATAAACCTGTCGGGTGGCGCTGTCTTTCTGCAACGTCCGGCTGGTTTTATCTGCCGGCGTGGGTAACTCACCCAGTACGACGCCAATGGTCTGTCCGGTATTTGGGATTGTCGAGGCAGGTGCGAACCTGTTTGGTGAGACGGCGTCGAGGGTCCTGTTCTCTGCATCGCTCACAAGCAGGCTGCCCGGCGCCGGCCGGGGCGTGTCACTGTTGATATTGACCGGCGTGACGCCGCGCACCACCACCAGCACATAGTCGCCCGGTTTGATATCACCCGCAGGTATAGGATCGATCTTGTCGCTTTCCTCGGTGTCTTTCACGGCGTCCAGGTTGAAGCGGCTGGCGACGACGCCGGCGATGGCGGCATCAGGCGTGCTGTCGATACTGTCGACCGTCGCCATGGGGCCGTTGTCGGGTCCGGCATTGATCTCGATGCCGGAAAAACTGACTACGTCGCCTGGCCTGATGTCACTGTCCCCCGCGTAGCGGAACACCTCGCTGGTGGTGCCCACGGAATTGTAGTTCTTGGCAAACAGATTGTCAGGCGTGTACAGCCCGTAGTTGTCGTCTGCTCTGCCGGTCCTGCCGGTAACGCCCCGGTATTCAGTGCTTTGTCCCCATACGCCATAGTTGTCCACGCTCGAGGCGTATACGCCTGTGCCACTGGCGCTACTCCCTACTATGCCCCGGTTTGAACCAATGCCGACCACGCCAATGGCGCCGAGCGGAAAAGTGATACCGGATACATATCCGGCAACCCCTTTGACGCCATAAGCGTAACTCCCAAGCCCCCTGCCGAAGATACCAGCGGATTCATGTTCATTAGAGTTAAGTACAGAGTCAGTCGCCTCGCCATAAACACCGTAAACCGTCCGAAAGGAGCCAGGGGACGGGGTGGTGTTTACGCCGGAAATCACCGCGTTCTCTTCCGGTGGCAGGTTTTCAATAGCGGGAGCAACAGATCCGGAGGCCTTGAATGGATAACTGAGCTTGTCCGGCGTTATGGCGCCCGAAGCTATTTTGGCGTTGGTGACTGCGGACGTTCCGAGCATGTTTTCCTGAACGCCGCCATTGGCCACGAAAATGGTGCCTGTGGTGGTGATGGTGCCTCCACCGAGTCCTGCGCCTGCTGTCACGCTGTTGACCGAACCGTTATCGGTTTCGCAGATGACGGTTCCATCGGGAGCCAGCCTGCGGATAGCGCTTCCGGCTGGACAACTCGCATCCATGGCTGCGGTTTGTACCTTGCCATCGGGAAACTTGAAACCGCCAATAGTGAGTGAGCGGGATTCGATGATGCCATCGACGCTCAGGCCTCCTGTTCCTGCAGCCGATGCGGTGGGTGGCTGAACGGTGGGAACTGCAATCGGTTCTTGTGCGTGCAAAGGCAGGCTGGAGGCAAGCATTGCAATGATGGGAATAGTCGTAGAACAGTTTCTATCGGTTTTCATATTGGAGTCCTCGGTGTTGGGTTGTATGAAAATGCCAGTCTTCATTGGGGGAGTCAACTCACGGCGCAGAGACCACAGGGCAAATGTGTCTGCTTCGAATATGAGCCATCAGGCTTTGTTGGATCGTCTGGCGAGCCATACCGCCAGCCCCTGGCTGTTGAGCCGAATGTCGTCTCCCAGCAGATCCCGGGCAAACTTTTCGTCCACCCCGGGGTTGTGTGTTTTCAGGCGTGCCAGGGCCTTTTCCATAATCGCCGCGGCGAGGCGTTCTTCCCGGCCGGTTGTATTGCCCCTGCTTTCTTCCTGCAGTGCGATCTCCACGTGATCCCGGATGGACTGGCGCAATTGCTCCTGCCATTTCATGGGATCATCGAGCGGGCCGAAGTGCGTGAGGCAGGCGCGCCGCGGTTCCAGGGCCATCATCCTGTCCAGGGACTGCATCCACAGATCCGGATCGAAAGCCACGGGCGTGGTGGTGGCCATGAGCCAGGGAGTACCTTCGTGGTCCAGTTCCCTGTAGCGCAGGCCGAATGTGTCGCCGGTGTACAGGTTGGATTTGGGTTCATAAAAGAAACAGCCATGATGATTGGCGTGACCGGGAGTATCGATGAACAGCAACCGGTGACGCCCCAGTGTCAGACGGTCCCCGTCATTGAGTGCCATGCAGCGTTCCTGGGGTGCAGGTACCAGTTCGCCGAAGGACCGGGCGAAAAAGTCTTCGCCGTAGACCGCCTGCGCCCCTTTCTGCAGACGTTGGGGATCGATCAGGTGGGGCAAACCGCGATGATGGGTTGCCAGGGTGGCATTGTCACAGTGGGCGAGCAGGGCACCTGCTCCTCCGGCGTGATCGAGATGCACATGTGTAGGCAATATCCAGCGGACCTGTGTGGGGGTGAAGCCCAGTTCCTGAAGCGTTCCCAGCAGTGCGGGAATATTGTTGCTGGTGCCAGTGTCGATGAGCGCCAGTTCCCCGGCATCGTGCAGCAGGTAGCAGGCGGTGTGGCCTGGTCGGTTCAGCCCGGTATCGATACGCCAGCAATCGGTTCCGGAAGTCTGATACTTTAGCCTGCTTGCAGTCATCGCTGATTTCCCCATATGTTGCCTGGCCTGGCTGAATGCCTTAGAGTTTGTCGCTGAACTGGCAGTGCCATACGTCTTCAAAGACAAGGTCAGACTGCCAAGCATAAACCAAAAAGGGAGCAAACATGAAGATCGGTAAAATTCCTGTACTCGGAGCATCTGTTGCTCTGGCAATGAATCTGGGGGTCGCTCAGGCCCTGGAATTCTCTGATACCGTATTTTTCGGTGACAGCCTGACCGACAGCGGCGCTTTCAAGGGGAATCCGGATGCGCGGGGAGATGGAAAATTCACTACCAGCCCCGCAAAGGTCTGGGCGGAACATCTGGCGGATTTCTTTTCCACTGAAGCACTGGCAAACAATCCGGGCAATCCGGGGAACACCGATGCCGGGGGTACCAACTATTCCCAGGGTGGTGCCCAGATCACAAATCCACAGGGTATCGGGCAGACACCCTCTCCCCAGAATGCCACTCCCATCCATGACCAGGTCAGTTACTATCTGAACGGCCGGGACCGCGTTAGCCGTAACGCGCTGTTCAGCCTTTGGGGTGGCGCGAATGATACTTTCTACAATATGGGCCTGGTTGGGGCAGGCTTGCCGCCCACCCATGCGGCCCTCAGCATGGCGGTGAGTGCGCAACAGCTGGTTGGGGAAGCTGAACGACTCGCCGGTGCAGGTGCACGCTATATCCTCATTCCCAACCTGCCTGATATTGGCGCTACGCCGGCAATGCTGCTGGATGCTGTTCAGCGCGCCGGTGCGGGCAATCCGGCCGTGGGTGATGCCCTGGTGGCCGCAGCCACCGTGCTTGCCATGGGCGGAGCGGATACGGCCACGGTGCAGGCCAGGGCCCTGGCGGCGGCTGAAGCTGCCCTGGGCGTCCCTGCCGGCAGCCTGACGCCCTATTTTCAGCAGAACGTCGCACTGGGCACCGGGCTGTCTCAAGCTTTCAATGGCGTTCTCCTCGCCGCTGGCAATGCCAGCAAGGCCAATATCATCGCACTGGATATTTACACGCTTTTTGGTGAAGCAATGTCGGATCCGGGCTCTTTCGGTCTTGTCAACGTGACAGGTACAGCCTGCACTACGCCACTGAGCCTGCAATGCACCGGTGATACCCTGGTCGATCCCCGGGCGCCGGGCCTGTTCCTGTATGCCGACCCGGTTCATCCCACGGCTATCACCCATCGTATTCTTGCCGACTACGCCATTTCTGTGGTGACGGCACCGGCCCTGATTGCCAACCTTCCCGAGGTGGTTCTTGGGCAGGTGCGTGCAAACCAGCAGTCGTTGCAGACCCAGATGGACATGGGGTTTGGTGCCGGCTGGTCCTTCTTTGCCAATGGTGGCATGGGCGGTCAGGACCTGGAGGCCGGACAGGCCTGGAATGCCAGTACGGATGATGCAGGTTTCATGATTGGCGCCGCTTGGAGAATGGACCGGAACTGGGTTTTCGGCGGTGCGCTGGAAGCGGCCTACAGCCAGGCGGATTTCGCGCGCAATCTGGGCAGCTTTGATGCCAACAGCGCGTTGCTTTCCGCCTTCGTGGATTATCGCCATGACAGCTATTTTGCCAGTGCCATATTCAGCGTGGGGCTGAATTCCAGCCTTGACGATGTCGAGCGGGTTGTTTCCCTGGGCAATGCCGTCCGGGTGGAACGGGGCAGCACCGATGCAGATGTCTATGCGCTCAAGGCGCTGGCCGGAGCTTCCCTCATCAGCCAGGGTGATTTCGAGGCCGGGCCTTTCGTCAGCATCAACTACCAGTCGGTGGATGTCGATGGCTATCGTGAAAAAGGGCAGCGTTCCACCGCCATAAATTTTGCTTCCCAGGATCGTGATTCACTGCTGCTCGAAGCCGGTTTGTTTGCGGATTATCGGCTGGGCTCCGGCAATTTGCATGGAGCCGTCTCCTATGAAGGAGAGCTGAAAGACGATGGACGCAGTGTGACTGCCGGACTGAATAGCCTGCCGGGCAGCAGTTTCAAACTCTATGATATCGAAGGCTCCAGCTATTTCTGGACGCTCAACCTGGGTTACAGCGCCAGCGTATCAGATTCCGTGAGCCTGGGAATCAACTATGCATTGCGGGAAGGGGAAGGCGACAGCCGCGACCAGGCCGTGAATGTCGGTATCAACGTCGATTTCTGATTGCGTTGGCAGAGACAGGGTTACCGCGGCCCGGTACTGAGCCGGGTCGCCGGGTTAATATCAGGCGTCCTCGTCCTTGTTGTCGATGCCCAGTTTGCTCAGGCGATATCGCAGTGAGCGAAAGCTGATGCCCAGCCTGCCTGCGGCGGAGGTCTTGTTCCAGCGTGATTCTTCCAGCGCCTGCAGCAGGATGTCCCGCTCGATTCTCGCCAGGTAGTCTTCCAGGTTTTCACCATCCAATCGGACTATGCTGTCGCTACAGTTGCCTTTGGGTTCCTGCAGAGTGCCGAGATCTTCCAGGGTGATGATGCTGTTTTCACACAGGGCAAAAGCCCGCTCCAGAATGTTTTCCAATTCACGCACGTTGCCGGGGAAGGAGTAGTTTTTCAATGCCGCCAGGGCATCTTTATGCAGGCCGGGCGCCGGCTGCTGATAGTTGCTGGCGATGTTGTCCAGAAGGTGATCGATGAGCTCGGGAATGTCTTCCGGCCGCTTGCGCAGGGAAGGCATGTTCAGCTCGATAACATTCAGGCGGTAGAACAGATCCTGGCGGAATTCGCCGTCCTGAACGCGCTGGGCCAGGTTCTGATGGGTGGCGCTGACGATGCGCACGTCAGTGCGCACTTCACGGGTGGCGCCAACCGGCCGCACCAGTTTTTCCTGGATGACACGCAGCAGCTTGACCTGCATGGACAGGGGCAGGTCGGCCACCTCGTCGAGAAACAGGGTGCCGCCCTCGGCTTCCTGGAACAGGCCGCTTTTGTCGGCAGTCGCGCCGGTAAAAGAACCCTTCTTGTGTCCAAAGAGTTCGCTTTCCATCAGTTCGTGAGGAATGGCGCCGCAGTTGACGGCAACGAAGGGCTTGTCGTTTCTTGGACCCAGCTGATGAATAAGCCGGGCGGCCAGTTCTTTTCCCGTGCCGGATTCACCGGTGATGTGCACCGGCGCCTGGCTGCGTGACAGCTTTGCGATCAGCGCCCGCACCTGCGCCATGCTGGATGATTTTCCCCGCAGGGGGCTTTCCTCTTCGTCGGTAATGACCTTTGCGCTAGCATCGCCACCGGACTGCTGCAACTTCAGCGCCGTATTCACCAGTTTTCGCAGTACCGGAAGATCCACCGGCTTGGATACGAAATCGAAGGCTCCTGCCTTGAGTGCTTCGATGGCGGTCTCCATGTTGCCGTGAGCCGTGATCATGGCGACGGGCGTACCGGGGTACTGCTCATGGATCTCTCTGACGAGCTCGATGCCATCCCCGTCGGGAAGGCGCATGTCGGCGAGGCATAAATGAAATTTCTGAGCCGCCAGAGCCTTGCGTGCCTGGACCAGGTTTTCCGCCTCGACAGTATCGATGTTCATGCGCGCCAGAGTGATTTCCAGCAGTTCCCGGATATCGGGTTCGTCGTCGACGATCAGTGCGATGGGCCTTAACAATCGTAATGCGTGATGGGCCTGCCATCGCAGCCAGGTTTAGTCGGGTGCCCACCGTCTCTACAACGCTCAACGCTAAACACTAAACGCTCAACCCTAAACTTTCCCCCCATTAATCACCGGCAGCAGCGCCAACGCCAGCAGCCCCAGCAGGATGTTGGCGCCGATTTGGATGGTGAAGAAGATGATGTTGGCGAAGGAAAAGGCATCGGGGCCGTTGATGGCGTAGAGGCCTGTGAGGGCGGCGGTGATGAGCAGGTGATAGGAGCCCAGGCCGCCCGGAGAGGGAATGACCATGCCGAGGCTGCCGGCGACGAAGACGATGAGGGCAGGGGAGAAGCCCAATTGAGATGTGGGTTCAAAGGCGAGGAAGCCCAGCCAGGTCATCAGGTAGTACATCAACCAGATGTTGAGGCTGTGCAGGATGAACCAAAACGGACTTCGAACGCGGCGGATGCTTTGCAGGCCTTCGCCAAAACCCTTCATCATGCCCATGATCTTTTGGCCCGGCCTGCTGCGCAGCAGCGGCTTGCGGAAGAGCCAAAACAGCCCGCCGCCTATGAGCAGGGCTATGAAGAGATAGCGTAGCAGAGGAGTGCTGCCTTCGCTTTCACTCCCACCGAGGTAGGGCGCGAGAAAGCGGCTGATGGTGTCAAACTCAAAGAGGAAGGCCAGGGCAATGACTACGGCCAGCGAGAGCACATCCACGATGCGGTCCACGACCACTGTGCCGAGGGTCTTTTCGACGGGAATGTTTTCGTAGCGGGAGAAGGTGCCGGCCCGCACGATCTCGCCTACACGGGGCAGGCCGAGGTTGGCGAAATAGCCCAGCATGATGGTCAGAAAGGCGTTGACGGGGCGGGGCGAGTAGCCCAGCGGGCGCAGCAGCATCAGCCAGCGGGCGGCGCGGCTGAGATTGCTCACGGCAAAGGCCAGCAGCATGAGGAAGAGGTAGCGAAAATCGGCCGAGGCAAAATCCGAGGCGATTTTTTTCAGCAGGCTGCAGTCTTCTTTGGGGATGCCATCGAGGGCACATTGGGCCTGCCAGGCCTGGTCTTGCTGGCGATACACCAGCCAGAGAATGATGCCGCCCACCAATAAAAAGAGAAGGGCTTTGAGCAGGTCTCGGAGCA
>DRLF01000248.1 GCA_011051425.1 Thiolapillus brandeum
AAATGCCTTCCGTGTAAAAAAAGCCGGCTCCTACAAGACCATGTGGAGCAAGGCCATGCAGAAGAAGGAACAGGATGCTCTCGAAGATGGCGGTGTGCCGTTTTTCCTGCCCTGACAGTTATCCGTAATAAGCCTGCCGGCTCACTGTTCAGGCGGTGAACCCCGGCAGGCGGGAGTATGCAATGAAAAACGGATTGCTGATCGTCGCAGTGCTGTTGTTGCCCCTGGCAGCCAATGGTGCAGCCGTGGATGTCAGATACTTTGATCCTCCCCGGCCAGGTACGGACTTCCGGCTGACGGATCAGTGGGGAGTGGGGCATTCACTCGAAGACTACCGGGGCAAAGTGGTTGTCCTCAATTTCTGGGCCAGCTGGTGCAGACCCTGTGTGAGTGAGATGCCGGCACTGGAGAAAGCCTGGAAGACGCTCAGGGCGGACCAGGTACAGGTGGTGGGCATTGCGGTCAATGAAACTTCTGCAGATATCCGGCGTTTTCTCCAGAAACAGTCTGTCAGCTTCCCCTTGCTGCCGGACGATGATGCCACGGTCACCGGCGAGTGGCGGGTGATTGGTCTGCCCACTACCTACGTTCTGAACCAGCAGGGCGAGGTGGCCTCCCGTTTTGTAGGCCCTTACGAATGGGATTCGCCGGATTCTCTGGAATATCTCCGGTCGTTACAGCACGTACCATAAAGCCCATATTCAGTGCGCCTGGATGCTCGCGCTATTTTGCTACAATGTGCCCATGCTGATCATGTTGGAGTGGAAATGGAAATAAACGGGCCGTTGAAAATAGGCGTTATTGATGCACCTGAATCTCCCGGCTGGGAACTGCAGGTAACTTTCACCGATGATTTCAAGAGTGCCGGCCTGGAAGATCAGGGCAGGATATTCCAGGACTATGTGCAGGAGCTGGTGACAAACATCAACGCCCTGCCGGAAGGAGACCGCAACCGGGACGGTATGGCTATCGTGTATCAGCTTTGCTCGGAAATGCTGCCGTATATCAGGGAAGGGCAGGTCGCCCTGGAAGAAACCATGATCGTGGAGATCGGCCAGAGTCAGGCTGTTTCCATTACCGATTTCCTGCATGGCTGATCCGACAGGCCGGGCTTCAGCCCGGCAATCAGTTCCATCCATCGGTTTCATCAGCCTGGGTTGCCCAAAGAACCTGGTGGATTCCGAACGCATACTCACCCAGTTGCGCGCGGAAGGCTATGCGATGGTTCCCAGCTATGAACAGGCTGACCTGGTCATCGTCAACACCTGCGGTTTCATCGATGCGGCGGTGGAAGAATCCCTGGAAACCATCGGCGAGGCGCTGGATGCCAATGGCCGCGTGATCGTCACCGGCTGCCTGGGTGTCAGGGCGGATGAAATACGGGAAAAATATCCCAAAGTGCTGGGCGTTACCGGACCCCACGCCTATGAAGAAGTCATGGCGCTTGTGCGTGCACATCTGCCCGCGCCCCATGATCCCTGGACCAGCCTGATTCCACCGCAGGGCGTCAGGCTCACGCCACGTCACTACGCTTATCTGAAGATTTCCGAAGGCTGCAATCACCGCTGCAAGTTCTGCATCATCCCTTCCCTGCGCGGGGATCTGGTGAGCCGTCCCCTGGGAGAAGTGGTGGCGGAAGCGGAACGTCTGGTGGAATCGGGGGTGCGCGAGCTGCTGGTGGTGTCACAGGATACCAGCGCCTATGGCGTGGATCTGAAGTACCGCAACGATTTCGTTGGCGGCAAACCCATGGAAACCCGCCTTTACAGTCTCGCCAAAGCGTTGGGTGAACTGCCTGCCTGGGTGCGCCTGCACTATGTCTATCCCTACCCCCAGGTGGATCAGGTTATTCCCCTCATGGCCGAAGGCGCCATATTGCCTTACCTGGATATGCCTTTGCAGCACGGCAGCGAAAAAATCCTCAAGTCCATGGGGCGTCCTGCAGCGACAGAAAAGGTGCTGGATCGTCTTGCCGGCTGGCGCAGTGATTGTCCCGAGCTGGTGATCCGTTCCACCTTCATCGTCGGGTATCCCGGAGAGACGGAACAGGATTTCAAAATGCTGCTGGATTTTCTGCGGGAGGCGCAGCTGGACAGGGTGGGCTGTTTCACCTATTCACCCGTGAAAGGCGCGGCGGCTAACGCCTTGCCGGATCACGTGGATGAAGAAACCAAGGAAGACCGTCTGCGGCGTTTCATGGATGTGCAGGCGACCATATCAGCGGAAAAACTGGCTACCAGGAAGGGCCAGTCCATGATCGTGCTGGTGGATGAAGTACACGAGGATCATATCATCGCCCGCGGGCCGGGAGACGCGCCGGAAATCGACGGTCAGGTGATTGTCGAAGGTGCCTGGGAACTGGCGCCGGGTGATTTCGTTGAAGTGCGAGTTACTGGCAGTGATGCCCACGACCTGTATGCCAGTATGCTGGTCTGATACCCCTCTCCCTGAGAGGATGTCGTAAAAGCCCTTCCCTGGGCTTTCACGACTCGGAATCGGAAAAGTGCGATTTTCCAATTCCTGCATTTTCAATGGCTTACAGCCATCGAAAATGGCGATGCGTCCCTGCATCGGGGAGGCTGTCGCCTTTTGCGACACCCTCCGCAGGAGAGGGGTGGGAAAGAGGGGTCAAAAAGCGGCGGCGGATTTTGCACCCAGCTTTTTCAGGATCATGGCCAGGGGGCAGAAGCCGGTAAAGGCCGACTGAAACAGGTTGGCGCCGACAAAGGCAGTAAACCAGAGCCAGTTCTGGTTGTGGAAGATGGGGCTGATAGACCAGCCCAGCGCCAGGGACAGCAAAATAGCGAATCCGGCAAAAGCCAGTACCATGCGTTCTATGCTCATGTTCATTTCCTCATTAATATAATTTTAGGCGCGTATGATAACATTTATGCGTGGCTGCTCAATGGGAATTCGCAATGGGAACCAGGGCAAGAGCGGCTT
>DRLF01000249.1 GCA_011051425.1 Thiolapillus brandeum
GCAGGATCACGGCTGCCTGAGCATCGTGGATGCCGTGACCTCCCTGGGCGGCACGCCGGTCAAGGTGGACGAATGGGGTGCAGACGCCATCTATTCCGGTACCCAGAAATGCCTGTCCTGCGTGCCCGGCCTGTCTCCCGTGAGCTTCAGCGACAGGGCGCTTGAGGTGATCAGGAACCGCAAATCACCGGTGCAGAGCTGGTTCCTGGACCTGAACCTGGTCATGGGCTACTGGGGCAGTGGCGCCCAGCGCACCTATCACCATACGGCGCCGGTGAATTCCCTCTACGCCCTGCATGAATCCCTGCGCATTCTCCAGGAAGAAGGACTGGAGAACGCCTGGGCGCGCCATGAGAAAAACCACCTGGCGCTGAAGGCAGGGCTGGAAGCCATGGGTATCGGTTTCATCGTTAAAGAAGGTGACCGTCTGCCCCAGCTCAATGCTGTCACCGTACCCGAAGGCGTGGACGAGGCTGCCGTGCGCAAGGCGCTGCTGGAGGATTTCAACCTGGAGATCGGCGCCGGTCTCGGCGCCCTGGCAGGCAAGGTCTGGCGCATCGGCCTCATGGGTCATGCCAGCAACCAGAAGAACGTGATGCTGTGCCTGTCAGCCCTCGAAGCCGTGCTGGGACAGATGAAAGCGCCAATCACCAAGGGCGTGGCCCTGGATGCGGCGATGGCGGTTTATGCCTGATATTCCCTTCCCCAATGGCAGCGGGGCTTGCTGCCGTTGGCGGTTGTTCAGGGGTTGCTGAAGTACCAGAGATCGGTCCCAATTACAGCATAGAGATTACCCCCGCTGCCCCACATATCGCCAACAGCACTCAACGTATCAGGAGAAATATCCGTCCAGATATCACCAGACAGTTTGAAGACCAAGGCATCCCACTGATTAGCGCCATAAACATACAAATTGCCACCGGATTCTGTGATACCGTAGAAAGCATAACCCGCTTGTCCGCTGAGAGGATGGGTCATTTCTGTCACGCCCTGACCATCTACCCAGCGATAGATTTTCTCCCCTTCCACGCCATAGACGGTGCCCGGCGATGCGCCTGCGGGTGTGCCGCGGATAAACTTAGCGGGGAAATCATCGAGGGTGCGGGCCTTCCAGCTTCCTGCGTCGTTGTAATGGTAGCGTACCCGTTGCTTGCCCAGACCATTACTCCAGTAGGCTTCGTAATAGTGATCTGCATCCGGCCCCCACAAGTCCGTGTTTTCATCTCCGGTGCCGGGGTTATAGTAAAACCAGCTTCCGTTGAGATAATTGATGCTTCGATTTCCCCGCGCTCTGGCGATAATGGTATTGCCTTCGGACCATATGTTTACACCATCGAAAGAGGTTGTCTTGTCAGCAGGAATATTCAATGACTGCCAGCTGTTGCCATCAGTCTTCAGAATACCCACTTTGCCATCTTCTCTTACCAGAGCGACGTCGCCATACAAATCCCAAATCGGACCGGTATTGGCAGGAGAGGACATGGTGGTGAAGTTATTACCATCAAAGCGGTAAATCTTATCTCCTGCCACACGCGAGAAATAGACGTCACTTTGGGATATGCCACTTACCTTTGAAAAATAGCTGAGCCCTGAAGTATCGATCTGTTTCCAGGTTCTTGGCGTGGCCGAATCCTCATCGGTTACAGTCAGTTCCGCCTCGGCGCTGCCCCAACCGGCCAGATAAGCCGAAATCGTGACATTCTGGTCACCATCCACTATTCCGTCAGCGACACTTGTTACGGTGAAGCTGGCGCTGCTTTGCCCTGCCGGCAAGGTGACCGCTGCGGGTACATCGGCTTCCGTGACATCGTTGCTGTCCAGATACACTGACAAGGCATTCGTCAGATCGCCTGAACGGCTCAGGGTCGCGGTGGCTGTACTGCCTTCGGAAAGGCTGTTGACCAACGTCAGGGTCAGTTCGCCCCCGGACAGCAGCACGCAATGCTCGGCGGAGTTTGGCGTTCTGGTGCTGTACTCGCCATAAGCCTGCATGCGGAAGCAGACATTCTTGCCTTTGGGCAGCCCGGACATGATAGTGCTCACGGTGTCGATACCATCCACACTCCTCTTCATAGTCCATGCGGGGTCGCCATCCACCTGCAGATAGATCTCGTAGCCCCTCATCTCCACGTCAAGGGATGAGGCATCAAAATTCCACTCGATAAGGCCGATACCGTCTCCCCGATCTTCGAAGCCGGTGATCGTCGGAGCAACATTGGGTTGCTGGACGACCTTGATCTCCACCTCGCGGAAGGTGGAGCCGAGCGAACCGAAGCGCAAGCCTTCTGCTTTGCGGAAACCGTTCTCGAACAGCAGCTTGTTCCGGTACACGCCTTTCTGCAGCTGGCCCGTATCCACTTCCACCACGACATAGGCTGATTCATTCTCCGCCAGCTCACCATTGGAAGGGGAAACGCTGATGGCGGCATCGTCGCTGTACTGCACCGACCAGGGCAGCTTGCCCTTGCCAATGTTCTCGACGAGATAGCTCTTCTGCACCACGGTCGGACTGGCGGGATCGACCAGCGTGTCGATATTCTCGCCGGACACCTTGAGGAAAGGCGGATCTTCGGCGCACTGACCGGTCAAATAGCCATGCGCGAGCAGATGTTCGAGTTTCAGGAAGAAAAATTCAAATGCCAGCCACTCATCAGCATTCTCCACACCCATCTTTTTCAAGAAAGCGCGCACCCCGCTTTCCACGTCGTTCAGATTCCAACGAAAGAATCCGTCGAAACCAAATTTCAGACTGTATTCGATGCCGTCATTACAACCCTGACCGGTAACGATATCCTCGTTCAATAGCGGGATACTGCCTTGCAGTTGCAGGTAGGATTGAGCGCCCAACTCCGGCCCCATCACGCCATATAGACGAAATTCCACGCCGGCTTCCACATATCCTTTGATCATCCCTTCGGCACTCAATGCCGGCTTGATGAAACTCCAGGAATCGGCAGGCGGCTCATAGATGGTTTTCAATCCCTTTACTCCACGTTTGTAAGCCACCCCCACACGGCGAGAGCTTTGTGCTGTCACGCCCGCTGTCAGGCTGGCTTTGAGCTCGGCATCCACTCCCAGATAGATGGATATTTCCGGCGTAACCCATACTGGAAATACCCCTCCTACCAGAACAAAGTGGCTACCGATAGGAATGGTGGCCACTTTTGCCTTTATTTCCTTGCCCACCATGTCTTTCAGGTTGACAATGCCCTCGCCCATGAACTTGATGTCCAGTTGGCTCTTTTCCGACACCGTGAAATGGAAATCTTCCAGACCGCTGAACCAGCCGTAATTTCCCCCTACATCAGCTGTGATCTGAATATCTATGCTTCCCTGGGCGGTGATTTTTCCACCGTTCTTCTCCCACAGAACCACATTGAGTTCTCTCTTTACCTCGGATACATCAGAGGAGCGATCAGCCGCTCCACCCAGTTTCAGATGGAAGGTGGTGTCACGGGGATCGTTTGATGGTATGAGGCGAACACCTTCCAGCCCGGTGAATGCGCTTTCATCAAAGGTTGCGGATGCTCTCATCGCTGACGGAGGTTGGTATCCGCGAAGGTCACCATTGGTGAAGGGCGCAGAAAACCCCCAGGTTCCCTTTGCGATGACATCCTTCAACGTGGCATCGAGCGTGGTCAGCCGATAAGTGGTGTTGTCAATTCTTTCGAACGTGGTGACCTTACGCAGAAATCCCCCATCAGCAGTGGAACCGACGATGAAATCGCCGGTCTGCAGTTGTTGCAGAGAATCGATCAGTTCCGTATGCGAGGGCAGGATGTTCAGCAGCACTACATTGGTATCCAGCACCACGGCGGCTCCACTGAGATCATGCACGGCAGCATTCAGTTCGGTGCTCTTGTAGCCAAATTTGGCCATCACTTGGTGGCTGCGGTCCAGCGCCACCGAACACTCGGACAGATCTGAAGAGACCTGATCGCAGCCACTCCATCCCAAAATGCGGGTGCTGTCGATCGGAGTTGCAGTCAGCACCAGTTTTCCGGAAGGATTGCGAGCCAGCCAGGCAGCCGGCTTGTTATCTTTATATGGATCGAGCTCGCTGTAATTCCTGATTCCGCCAATGTCGCTGACCACCAGTCCCCGGCCGGACAGCACCACTTCGACCCGCACCTGATCATAACGGCTGTCGGTGCCGGGGTAGAGGGCGAAGGCGCTGCCAAATTTCATTTCCAGCAAGGCATCCAGGAGATTGCTGTCTCCTGAGTGATGGGCACCAATGACGCTGTCACCGTTGGCGTCGGGCTCTATCAAAGCGTCATAATCGAAATTGAGGGACGAACGGTGTGCCGGATCATGGGGCACGAAGGCATGAATATCGTGGTGATCCACAACACCATCCGCATTGATATCCTGAGTGATCAACGCGCGGGCCAGGTCATCGAGACGGATATGCAGCTGAGTGGGCGCCACCTCGCCTATCAGCGACCGCGCAAACCGCCAGGCAAGATCAGTAAGGGCCGTTACACGCACATTGCCGTTGCGCCATTCTCTTGCCTTTGCCAGCCCGTAAAGCGTACCTTTGTTCGGCGTGGATGGGGTGTTGGTGTTGCCATCATCATCGGCATCGATGTCTCTGCCACCGGAAGCGGCCACCAGTATCCATTCGTCGTCGGGTATCCCGTCCAGCAACAGCGCAAAGCGACCGGCAACGCTTACCTCGTCAGCAACCACGGTTTGCCACGGGCCTTCCACCGGGTTTTCCAGATCGGACAGCCGGTAGGCGTGAATGCTCGCCCCCGAAAGTGAACCGAGCAGGGCCTGGTTCAGCGCCCCCACGCGGGCGGTGCTGCTGTTGATGCGCAAGGTGCTGCCGCTTGCCACCCTTACTGTGGGATTCAGAACCACAGCCGCAGCCGTCAGGGTGAGATGGGATACGTTATCCAGGGTTACGGTTGGTCCCATGTTGATCTGATAATCTGCGGTGCAACTGCTGGTTTCAGCGCTGTAGTGTTTTCCTTCGATCTTTTTAATTGCGCCGCCACCAGAACAGCTTTCATTGCTGTTCTCTGGCGTGTGGGTGAAACTCACGCTGCAGTCTGTGGTAACCGGCCCGGTTGTATATTCGGCTCCGTTCCAGCTGCCAACCGGGCAGCTGCCGCCCACTGTCGTGTCGGTGCGGTAACCCGGATTGGCAGTCACCGTGAAGGTGGCGCTAGAATTCAGGGTCACTGTTGCCGAACTCTTGTCCAGTACGCCATTGGCATCCACGCTGGCTGTGACCTGATAAGTGTCCTGAGAAAAAGATACTGTGACGGACTTGGCCGAGGCGATGGCGTTGAAGGTGCAGGTATTGGTGGCGCAGGCAGCGCTGTCTGGACCGCTCCAGGCAGTAACATAGCCGGTATCAGGCGTGGCCGTCAGCACCACATTTGCGCCTTGGCTGTAAGTTCCGGTACAAACGCCACCGGTGCTGGTGCAGGCGCTGATGGCGCCGCTGTTGGCGGAAACCGACCCATGGTCGCCGACGTTCACGGTTACCGGGTATGACTGCGTTTGTGAAAAGACGTAAGCAGCGCCGGATGTGCTGGCGTTGCCATCGGCAAATTGGGCGCCGACCAGAATCGCTGTGTTGCCGATCGCTACGCTGTAGCCGAACTGATCGTCGCTCGACGCATCGCCCGCCTCAAGCTTCCCGGTTTCGCCCCAGTTGTCCGCGCCTCCTTCGTTGCGGGAAAACCGGTAGGCTGCACCGGAACCCTTGGCACTTACGTCCTTGAGATAGGCGCCGACGACTGCCGTGTCGCCCGAAATGGCCACACTGTGTCCAAACCAGTCATCCGCCGTCCCGTCGCTGGCGAGCAGTTTGCTGACTTCACCCCAGGCATTGCTTCCTCCCTGATTGCGGGAAAAGATATAGGCGGCGCCGGACTGTGATCCCTTGTCGTCATTGAATTTGGCGCCGATGATTGCCGTATCCCCATCGATGCCGACGCTGATGCCGAAAAAATCCTCTGCCGCGCCATCGCTGGCCAGCAGTTTACGGGTTTCGCCCCAGTTGTCCGCACCTCCGCTGTTGCGTTCGAAGATATAGGCAGAACCTGAGCCACTGCCGTTGTCGTTGTCGCGAAAGGCGCCGACGATGATCGTATCGCCATCAATGGTAACACTGTGACCAAACTGACCATTAGCAGCGCTGTCGCTGCCAAGCAGTTTCCTGGATTCTCCCCAGTTGTTGCTCCCTCCCCGGTTGCGCGAGAAGACATAAACTGCGCCTTTGTCGGAAATGGTACCGTCGTCGTACCCCTTGGCGCCAACAACGGCAACATCACCACTGACAGAGACGCTCAGTCCAAAATAGTCGTCGCTGGAACCATCACTGGGCAGCAGTTTTTTTACCTGCCCCCAGTTATCCGTACCCCCCTGGTTGCGTGAAAAAATGTAGGCAGAGCCAGAGGCGGAGCCGTTGTCGTCATCCAGCCAGGCACCAACGATAATGGTGTCGCCACTAATGGCCACGCTTTCGCCAAAATAGTCTGCCGCGGCCCCGTCGGCGGGAAGCAGTTTTTTTACCTGCCCCCAGTTGCCGGCTCCTCCGCTGTTGCGGTAGAACAGATAGGCAGAACCGGACTGGCCACCGTTATCACTGTCAGCATAGGCGCCGACGACCGCCCAGTCTCCGCTAATGGAAACGCTACGACCAAAACCATCCCCTATGGCTCCGTCGGTGGCAACCAGCTTGTTGTCCTGGCTGATGGCGCTGATGATGCTGTTCCGCTCCTGCTGTGACAGCCCTTCCTGTGTCTGGGCGAAGGCTTTGGACAAGGGTATCGCCATCAGGAAAGCGATCAGCAGGAAAGGGAGGGCGCATGCCCATCTGTTTTGATGGTCTTTGCAGATTTTCATGTCTTTATCCATTACGCAACAAACTGTTTCGAAGGTGGCAGGAAAGTGGCCGAACCGGGAAGTTTCTTGCTTCATCGGTATGCACCGGTAATTCCCATGATTCCCTCGTCGCCTTATTGTGCTCCAGTAAAGGTAAGGTAATTGAAGGCTCTATTACCATAAACGATACCAGGCCGGAATTTGGCTCAAATTTTTCACGAAGGCGGTGTTTCAATATATCTGTATGCAGGATTGAAAGCAGAGAAATGATGCGGTGAAGGTGTGACGGTAGACCAAAGAACGCTGCAGATAGCGAATTATGGCGACAGTTTATGTGAAAATCGCCGTCATTTTACATGAAGGTTCGAGAAGACCAGGGAGACGCGCGTGACAGGTGCTTTACAGGTCGAAAAAATGCAATTCATGGATAAGCAGGCTGAATATGCCAGTATAAAAGCGTTCCGGCATGAAAACGGGTTTCCCGAATTTTAATGAGGATCGCTGCTGTTCGAGCAGGGTCATTAACGCTGTTTTTGTCAGGTGGCCATTTGTGCTTCCATGTTGGCGGTATCACCCGCCTCTCCGAAAAAGACGCGGTTTCGCCCTTCTTCCTTGGCACGGTAAAGATAGCTGTCGGCGTATCTGATCAGTTCTTCCATGCCGATATCCCGGGCGTGAACATGGGCTACGCCAAAACTTGCTGTCAGGGGCAGGTCTGTGAGGCCTGTTTCCATGCGGATGAGGGACTGGCGCAGGCGCTCTGCAATATGCGTGGCTTTGGAAAGGCCTGTTTCCGGCAGAAACAGGATGAACTCTTCCCCTCCCCATCGGGCCAGAACATCTCCTGCCCTGGCGCTGGAATTCAGCATAGAGGCAGTCTGCTGAAGTACCTGGTCTCCGCTGGCATGGCCATGGCGGTCGTTTACGCGCTTGAACTGGTCTAGGTCCATGAGAATGACAGACATATGATGCTGATTCCGCAATCCGGTATGCCAAAGCGGGCTGACCAGTTGCTGAAAGCCCCGGCGATTCCATATGCCGGTCAAATGATCGATGTTGGCCAGCTTTTCTGCCAGGAACTTCTCGTTCTGCAGGATGCGGAACTGGTCGGCAAGGGCAAACGCCAGCAGAACAGCATCCACAAGCATGGCAATTTCTGTGATGTGAATGCCGAAATCCCCCCAGTCCAGCGCGTTCAGTACAATGAGTACCGACAGGGAAATGGCGCTGGTGTGGGTAATGGACGCAGCAAGGAAGTATTTCGCCGAGGGTACGCCGGCGCGCCAGGACAATACTCCCAGAAACATCATGCCCAGGGAAAACAGGATAAGAAATGCCATGGCTACTTTCATCGCCAGCCCCTGTACACCGAGAATGACCGACAGGACTGTCAGCAGACTGACAAGCAGGCCTGCGGCAACGATGGCTTTGTACAGGCGCGGAAAACGTTGCCGCGTATCCAGAAAGCTGGTTGCAAAAGCCAGACCGAAGAGGCAGAAGACAATAACCAGTACAGGGTTGGCCCAGTGTTGCACCCCGGGATGATCCGGCCAGAGATACTGGTAGGCATGCCCGGTATACGCCAGGTTGGCGAACAGGAAACTGAGAAGATAGGCTGAATAGAACAGGTATCTCGTGCTTCTGAGATTGAAGAAAAGTACCAGGTTGTAGACCAGGAGAACGACCAGGCCCCCGTACAGAATGCCATACCAGTGGGCACTGCCCATTTCCCTCGAATAAAATTGCTCAGAGGTTGAGAAATACAGGGGCAACACCATGGCTTCGGCTGTTTCTGCACGGATGTAGAGTGTGGTAAGCCCCGGCGCATAGGCGTGGTCGAAGGCAAAGTAACGGGTTTTGAGCGGGCGCTGACTGAAAGGCAGGTTGTCTCCGGTGTGCCAGTGCTGTACCAGTCTGTCCTCCCGGACAACGTAGAAGTCCACCACATCCACCCAGGTACGTTCCAGGGAAAGCCTTCTTGCGGCCGGTTTGCCAGTCCTGTTTTGCACCTGCAGGCGCAGCCAGACGGGCTGTGTGGTGATGCCGAATCTCGGAACTGCCCTGGATGAAGCGTGAAATCTGCCCCCGGCATAGGCAGCCATGGCCTGGTCCAGGCTGAGTCTGTCACCGGATTCCTGAAGGTAAGTCAGTGATTTGCCTACCGGGTTGGGATGCTGTGCAGAGACGTCCAGCGGTTCGGCAATGGCATGCGCCGCCGCAAGACAGAACAGCAAAGGGAAAAAAAGGAGGATAAGACGCTTCATTGTGCAGATAGAGCAGGTTTGTCAGCAGCCGGTGTTGATGATCCAGACAGCAAGTATAGTGGATATCCGGTTGCTGTTCCCTTCTGTTGAGGCAGAAGAAGGGAAGGGTGCTCTACTGATGTTCCCAGGGTTCGTGGATCTCCAGCGTACAGCCGTAGCCATGATAACCGTGACGCGCCTCATCCACACAGCGTTTCACCTGCATGTGCATGTGTACCGGCGCGGGGTCGTATTCCGACTTCATCACCACTTCCAGCTTGTCACCCACCTGCAGGGATACCGGTAGCCATACCATTGCTCCTGTCGTGCTGATATCAGCCAGGAAGCCGGTACGGAATTCTTCTTCGCCGCTGCGGAATTGTACCGGGCCATGCCATTCCACGCGGGGGCTGATTCTTCGATCCATGTTTTGCTCCTGAGCTTCTGCCGTATTGCCTGTCTGTTTATTATGGACCAGGATTGATCTCAAAGTGCAGGAAATGGCATTCCGGTATTCAAGGGCAGCTTATGGGCGCGCTCAGTCATGTCGGTTGCATTTGCAGATCTTGCGGATATTCCAGCTGGCATGTCTCACCCGAATCCGGGGAACATCCAAAGCCGGGATGCTGAAAATACAGTCAAGCCCCTCTTTTCCGGCCCTTACTGAAAAGCAGTGGCAGTACATCGCTGTAGGTGGTGGTGAAATGCACCCTGATGCCCTTGCGGATGTGCGCCGGGATTTCTTCCCAGTCGCCCTTGTTGTCTGCGGGCAGAATCAGTTCGCGTATCCCCACACGTCTCGCCGCGATGACCTTTTCACGGATACCGCCGACGGGGAATACCTCGCCGGTGAGCGTCAGCTCGCCGGTCATGGCGATGTTGCGCACCGGCTGGTTCAGCGCCAGGGACAGTAGCGCTGATGCCATGGTGACGCCCGCGGAAGGGCCATCCTTCGGAGTAGCGCCAGCGGGTACATGCAGGTGAATGAAGGATTTTTCGAAGAATTCCGGGGCGATGCCGAACTGCTCCGCATGGCTGACGACGAAACCATAGGCGATCTCGGCCGATTCCTTCATCACGTCACCGAGCTGGCCGGTGAGCTTGAAGCCGCGGGTGAAGCTGTGGGTATGCACGGCTTCGATGCTCAGGGTGGCGCCGCCCATGGAAGTCCATGCCAGGCCGGTGACCACACCCGGGCCGGAGAGCTTGCGCTCGTCGCTGAAAACAGCCGGTCCCAGATAATCTTTGAGGTTGTCCTGGGTTATCTCGATCGGTGGCTTCGCGCCTTCCAGCATCTTCACTACCGCCTTGCGTACGATTTTCGCCAGCTGCTTGTCCAGACGGCGTACGCCGGCATCCCGCGCGTAATCCTGGATGATCCTGCGCATCACCGGTGCGTTGATCTTGATCTGACCGCGTTTCAGTCCCGCACTCTTGATCTGCTTGGGCAGCAGGAAGCGGCGGGCGATCTGCAGCTTGTCTTCGGCGATATAGCCGGACAGCTGGATAACCTCCATGCGGTCCAGCAGGGGGCCTGGAATAGTGTCGAGCTGGTTGGCGGTGCAGATGAACAGGGTCTCGGACAGGTCGAAACGCAGGTCCAGATAATGATCGAGGAACTCCGCATTCTGCTCCGGGTCCAGCACTTCCAGCAGGGCCGATGCCGGATCGCCCTGGAAGCTGGCGCCGATCTTGTCGATTTCGTCCAGCATGATGACCGGGTTCTGCGTGCCGGCGGTTTTCAGGGCCTGGATGAACTTGCCCGGCATGGCGCCCACATAGGTGCGCCGGTGTCCCTTGATCTCGGCCTCATCACGCATGCCGCCCAGGGAGAATCGGTAGAACTTGCGGTTCATGGCCTCCGCCACCGACTTGCCGATGGAGGTCTTGCCCACACCGGGCGGTCCCACCAGCAGGATCATGGAGCCCTTGATCTCGCCGCGCTGTATGCCCAGGGCGAGAAATTCGAGAATGCGCTCTTTCACGTCTTCCAGGCCGAAGTGATCCCTGTCCAGTACCTTGCGGGCGTGAGCCAGGTCCAGGTTGTCGTCGGATTCGATGCCCCAGGGCAGCTGGGTGATCCAGTCCAGATAGCTGCGGGTGACATTGTATTCCGCCGAACTGGGTTCCAGTATGGACAGCTTGTCCAGCTCTTCCTCTACCCGTTCCTTGGCTTCTTCACTGAGATCCAGCTTTGCCATGCGCTCGCGGTACTTGTCGATGTCGGCGGTGCGGTCGTCCTTGGAGATGCCCAGCTCCTGCTGGATCACCTTGAGCTGCTCGCGCAAAAAGAACTCCCGCTGCTGCGCGTCCATGTGTTCTTCCACGGTATCGCGGATCTTCTGCTGGGAACGGGCCAGGTCCAGCTCCTTGCTCAGCAGGGCCAGCACTTTTTCCATGCGTGGCAGCAGCTCGACGGTTTCCAGCACTTCCTGCTGTTCCTGCTTGCTGGCGGAGGTCAGGCCGGTGGCGAAATCCGCCAGCAGGGAAGGGTTTTCCGGGCCAAAGCGGTCGAGGAAAAAACGCAGTTCTTCCTGCAGCAGGGGATTGAGCGGCAACAGCTCCTTGATGGTGTTGACGATGGCCAGGGCATAGGCCTTGATGTCCTTGGTCAGCTTGCCGGAAGGCTCGCGCAGGTAATCCACCCGGGCGATATAGGGCGGATTGGAGCTTATGTACTTTTCGATACGGAAGCGCTGCAGGCATTCCACCAGCACCTGCAACTGGCCGTCCACCTCATGCACCTTGTGAATGCGGCCCACGGTTCCCACCCCGTACATGGCCTTGGTGGTGGTCTTCTCCGCCTCGTCATCGGCCGTGAGTACCAGGCCGATGAGATCGGAATTCGATTCGCGGATGGCTTTCAGGGTCGGCGCCCAGTACTTGGCGTCCATGAGCAGCGGCACACCCTGGCCAGGGAAAAACGGCCGGGCGGCGATGGGCAGAAGATGGATGATGTTGGGCAGCACTTCGTCTGCGCGGGCAAGCAACTGGCTTTCTTCGGTCATGGGCGCTCAGGTCAACAGGGATTTTCGGATACTTCTACATGGGGGAGTTCTGCCGGAATTCAAGAGCCGGACAGGAACATCCCCCTGTGAGAAACATTCGCGATGGCGATTGTTTCCGGCTCAATACGCGTACATCCAGATACGGATCTTGATCAGATCACAAGTGAGATCACCGGCTGCCCTGTGTATCGTGATTTGACTGTTCGTCAGATTCCGCCATTCGGTGCTCGAGTAGGACGAGGCATGTATGTCCCTGCCGCCTACTTCAGTGTCCTTGCATATGATGTCCACCACATAGTTGCCAGAATTGTGCCCCAGGTTGTGGGTCAGTGTGGCATTTCCGCCCAATAACACCCCTGTCCAGTTGGACTCGTAGGCCGGGCGCGGAAATGCAACCAGCCCATGTCCTCCCATCGTGACATCTCCGCTTTCATCGACATTGAAGATTTTCACGTCGTTTTTGTTAAATATCTCAAAGTCCGCATCTTCGCCATTGCCGTCTTTGTCCAGGTCAAAGCGGATTGCATCATTGCTGACCAGGAAAATATCACTACTCGGGTAGGCGGGGTCTGATCTCACGATGCCGTCATCCTCGTTGGTCTGATCTGCGCTACCCCCCAGGATGATGTCTGCGCCACCTGTTTGTCCCTGCGCGTATACACCGGCTTCATCCCCGTGAGCTTCGATGCCGTAGTTGCCAAAACCCACGGCGGCATATCCGCTATCATTTCCATCATGGAAATAGGCTCCGGCACGGGCACCATAAGCTTCGATACCATAGCCAAACAGGCTGGTATTATGGGCCTGAATGAGGCCGGCGGTATCGACTGAAGAACCCTCACTGCCGTCCAGAATCAGTGGTATATCTATATTGAGTGTGGCATCGCCAATGCTGGCGCCTCCATTGAGGCCAACACCGGCGATGACGGCAGTGATATCTCCCGTAGATATTTTGTTGTCCACATAGGCCTTGGTGGCGGCATCCTGCGCCGCGGAAGGATCAGCCATATTCCTGATCCGGTTGCCGTCCATGTCAAGGTCGTTGCCGGCAGCAAAGGTGACGCCTGGTGTGCCGGCAGCCTCTATCAGGACGCGACGTCCCAGAGACCGGTTATCTGCGCGCATTTCTATCCACAGGCCGTTATGATGTTCAGCCGCTGGCAATTCGGTAAAATTGACGCTGAGCACGACGGCATTGCGCGTTTGAACGAGTCGCCATTCGCCCGGGAAGAAGGTCTGTTGGGCGACGGAGACTTCCCCATCCTTGCTGTCATACAGCGTCACCACCAGGGTATTCATGTTTTGAGGCACCTGCTGTGCATCCAGCTGCTTGCGCAGCAGCAATCCTTCCTGTGCCTGTGCCGTGAGGGAAATCAGAAGAAAAACAATAAAAACCAAGGTTGAAAATCGATGAACGTTCATTGGCTATCTCCGTTGCTGCGTATTCCTCAATAACCGGAATGTCGTCCTGCCCGGGCAGAAACAACACTGCGTACGTTTTCAAATATGTTCCTTTTTAAAAATGGTCCGTGGATGAAAAAGATACAAGGAAACCCGTTGTTTAGCCGCAGCAAAACGGTTTCTTTGTTGATCTGCATCAACCCATGAAAGGGAAATCCCCGGCTTTACCCGGGAGAATACTTATCGGATTCGTCCAGACTTTTTCAGCGTACCCCTCACGTTATCTGAACCGGATGAAGCGCTTCAAACCTCTCCCAGGCATGGGAGAGGAGATGGGAAGTTACTTCATGATCTCCGGCGTTTCGATCTTGTGCACCGCCGGGTCGAACTCCTCGACCTTCTCCAGCAGCGCTGCGGCGTTGCGCATGTTGGCTTTTACCGCATCGCGGCTGCTGCCCTGCATGGCGGCATAGCGGCTCAGGGCCGTGTACTGCGCCAGCTCGGGGTGCTCGGCAATAGCCGTGCGGTGTTCCGCCATGGAGGGAATACGCGCCTCTTCGGTCTTCTTCTGCACCACGGTGGTGTCCTCGAAGCCGATGCGCAGGCCGTAGACGATGTAGTTGAAACGGACGCCCTGTGAACAGCTTGCCCCGCCTTTTACCAGCAATTCGCTGGTGCTGGTTTCTGCCACATAAAGCACACAGGGTTCGCCGACAGGCGTCAGATGGGCCGTCAGGCCGATATCGGGATTGGTCACCCACTTGAAGGTCTCGCCCAGGAGAATGCGCGCCTCGCCATCCACCAGACGGGCGCTGCCCCGGGTATAGGTGGCCACCTCATCACCCTCCGGCGCGGCATAGACGATAACCTCGTCCGCGTTTTCCGGGTGGTTCTGCACGAAGCTCACCGTGCCGCTGCCCTGGATCTTGTAGCTGCTATAGCCGACACGGGCGTAGCTGCTGCTGTTGTTATCGTTAAAATACCCCCCGGCTGCGTTTCCGGAAGCCCAAATGCCAACTTCACGATCAACTACATCGTTAAAAGTATAGCCGAGGTAGGCTTGGCCGCTCGCATCGGCTTCCTTGAAATACCCCCCGGTGGTGTTTCCGCGAGCATCAATGCCATAGTCACCAGAGCCGACATAGGCGTAGC
>DRLF01000250.1 GCA_011051425.1 Thiolapillus brandeum
ATGGTGGAGACACTGGAACCCAAACCCGTTGCCGATGAAATCGAAGCACCGGGCGAAGTCACCCTCAACACCTACGCCACCAGCCAGATCACGCCCCGCATCGAGGCCCAGGTGGTCGAACGCTATGCCCGCCTTGGCGACGAAGTAAAAAAAGGTCAACCCCTGGTGCTGCTCTCCAGCGCCACCATGGCCGAAGCACAGGGCGCCCTCCTCCTTGCCGCCAAGGAATGGCAGCGGGTGAAAAAGCTGGGTAAGAAAGTGGTCTCCGAGCAACGCTACCTGGAAAGCCGCATCACCTATCAGCAGGCGTATTCCCGCCTGCTGGCCTATGGCATGACGGAAAAACAGGCCAACAGGCTGGTGAGCAATTCCGCCATCGGCAAGGCAGATGGCAGCTTCACCCTGCTGTCCCCGCAAAACGGCACCGTCATCAGGGACGATTTTATCGTCGGTCAGATGGTGCAGCCCGGTGATCTGCTGTTCGAGATCACCGATGAATCCACCATCTGGGTTGAGGCACGCATCAACCCCGCTGTCATGCGGCAGGTACATATCGGCGCAACGGTCAGAATCCTTTCGGGGAACAAGTGGGTTTCGGGAAAGGTCGTGCAGATCCATCATGCCCTGGATGAAGTCACACGTACCATGGCGGTGCGCCTGGAGATCCCCAACCCAGGCGATCATCTGCATCCCGGTCAGTTCGTGACTGCGCGCATCGAGACCGGGCAGTCGGGCAAGGCCGTCCTGTCACTGCCCACGGATGCCGTCATGCGCAGCCCTGACGGGGACTGGCAGGTTTTCGTGGAAAAGGAACCGGGTGAATACGAACCCGTGGAAGTGGAAGTCGTCAGGCAGCTCCCCGGACTGGCCATCATCGAAGGGCTGAAGCCCGGCACACGTGTCGTGACCAAAGGCGCCTTCTTCGTTCAGTCCGAGCTGGCCAAGTCCGGCTTTGCCGTACACAACCACTAAGGGGAGGATGCCATGCTCAATCGAATCATCGACTGGTCAGTGTCCAACCGCCTTCTGGTGGTGCTGGGCCTGATCGCCGTACTGGGTGCAGCAGGCATGCTGATCCCCAAACTCAATCTCGACGCCTTTCCGGATGTCACCAACGTACAGGTACAGATCAACACCGAAGCCGAAGGCCTGGCCGCGGAAGAGGTGGAACAGCTGATCACTTATCCCATCGAGGCCGTGATGTACGCCCTTCCGGATGTGGAGGAAGTGCGTTCGATTTCCAAGACCGGCCTGTCCGTGATCACCGTCGTGTTCAAGGAAAGTACCGACATCTATTTCGCGCGGCAGCTGGTATTCGAACGGCTGCAGGATGCCAGGGAACAGATCCCCGAAGGCGTGGGCACTCCGGAAATGGGGCCCAACACCTCCGGCCTGGGACAGGTCTATCAGTACATCCTGCGTTCCACCGACCATGAGAAATACGACGCCATCGCCCTGCGCAGCCTCAACGACTGGGTGGTGAAACTGCTGCTCCTGCCCGTGGACGGTATCACCGAAGTGCTCTCCTACGGTGGCGAGGTCCGCCAGTACCAGGTGCAGGTCGATCCGCGCAAGCAGCTTTCCTACGGCATTCATATCGATGACATCGCACAGGCCATCGAGGACAACAACCGCAATGCCGGCGGCTGGTATCTCGACCGGGGCTCGGAACAGCTGGTCATACGTGGCGTCGGCTGGGTCAGTGCCGGTGAGAAAGGCCTGCAGGACATACGCAACATCCCCCTGAAGGAGCAGGATGGTGTGGTGGTTCATGTCGGCGATATCGCTACCGTGGCGTTCGGCGGTGAAATACGCCAGGGCGCCGTCACCATGACCCGGCGGGATGAAAACGGCAAACCCGAACCGCTGGGCGAGGTAGTGGCAGGCATCGTGCTCAAGCGCCTGGGCGCCAACACCAAGGCCACCATCGATGCCGTCAAGGAACGCCTGCCGGCCATCCAGCAGGCGCTGCCCAAAGGCGTCACCATTGAACCCTTCTACGACCAGTCCGACCTGGTGGAACAGGCGGTGGATACGGTCAGCCGCGCCCTGGGCGAAGCCTTCGTGCTCATCGTGGTGGTGCTGCTGCTGTTCCTGCTCAATATCCGCGCCACCCTGCTGGTGCTGGTATCGGTGCCCCTTTCCATCGGCCTGGCCCTCACGGCCATGAGCTACTGGGGGCTGTCCGCCAACCTCATGTCCCTGGGTGGCCTGTCCATCGCCATCGGCATGATGGTGGACGGCTCGGTGGTGATGATGGAAAACATTTTCAAGCATCTGACACGGCCGGATGAAGAACACCGGAAGAAGATCGAAACCGATGTCGCCCCGGGCGACCTTCATCCCTTCGATGCGGAGCATGACAGCCACGGCATCGCACTGCGCATACAGGAGGCAGCCCGTGAAGTCGGGCGGCCTGTGTTCTATGCGGTGATCATCATCATCGTGGTGTTCGCGCCCCTGTTTGCCCTCGAAGGTGTGGAAGGCAAGCTGTTCCAGCCCATGGCCATATCCATCGTGCTGGCCATGATCACCTCACTGGTGGTGGCACTGGTGGTTATGCCGGCTCTGGCAACCTTTTCTTTCCGCAAGGCGGTCA
>DRLF01000251.1 GCA_011051425.1 Thiolapillus brandeum
CCACATTCCTGTCCAGCCCCACCATCAGCAATCCTGCTTACAGTAACCTGGCAACTCCAGGAATGGGGATTCCTTATCTTGCGCTGATAGACGGACTCCTGCTTTTCACCATCCTGCTTATGGCCGCACCCATGCTGATTTCTGATCGCCTGCATGGAAGAATCCAGGGGGGCATTACTTTTCTGACATCGCTGGCGGTGCTGTTACTGGCTTTTTTCATGCTCATGTCAGCCATCATGTTTCTCATGATGATGGTTAGCCTGCTGATGGCAGCTCCCTTTGGCACCATTGCCTATCTGGCAGCTTTCTCAGACTTCGACAAAGCCGGCGCGGCCATTACGCTGGGCAGCATCATGACATTCAAAATCGCTTTTGTAATCTGCCTTCTTCTGGCTCATCAGCGCTTTCTTGAGAACAAGAGCCTGATGTTTATTATCCTGACCTCTCTTGTTGCAACCGTCGTCGTGACATTCCTGCAAAGTGTGGTACCCGGCTTTCTTGCCAGCATTACTGATGATATCGCCGCAATCATCGTTGCTGTACTCGCCATTGTCTGGGCTGTCGTGTATCTGTTCAGTTCCCTTCCATCAATGATCCGGGCTTTCAAGCCCGGCAGCGCCGTGTGATTCTTGTCTCAGGCGTGTGCTGTACACGCAACGGCACAGGTATCGCACGCACCCGCCTATTCAATGACCAGTTCGACTTTCCGGTTCGCACTACAGCTTGAACAGGTCAGGCGGAGTTCTCCCCCTTTGGAAAATACGGCCAGTTTCACGGGTGGCTTTTGCACGCAAGGATAGTTGTCCGTCTGCCGGCTGCTTCCCGCTGGTGAAAAGTCCAGTTTCACCACCTGGGAGGCCGGCGTTTCAATGACCTTGCCCGGAAGCCGGACAGCAGGTACGGTCTTGATTCTGGCAACAGCCGGATTCAACACCATGGTTCCGGCCTTCAGCCCCCGGGACCTTGTCTCGTCAGGACAAGGCATGTCTGGTGGTTTTGGCACATGGAATACAACCGCTGGTCTGGCCCCCACCAACAGTACCCTGTGCCCTTCTTCAGGTGGTGTCAAACTATCGATCCCAATGGTGCATGTGCCGCCACTGGCCAACAGGTAACGGCCTTGCGCCAGCTCTTTGCAGCCCGAAGGCTTGAGCCTGGAAAGAGACACCTTCTTTTCCAAAGGGCTAAGCCATTCATCGAGCTTGCTCAGCCATCTGCTACTCTCCGGATTGAAGTTTTCCTTGCTTATCTGTGCAGAAGGCAGCCAGTTGCCACCCAAGGCAAGCACAAACAACAGGGCACAAAGCACCAGCAGTATAATGACAGCCTTCTTGCTCATATCCTTGCCTCTGTATAGTTCCGCCGGTTCCTATTCGGTTTCAGGCGCAATCGCCCGGGGCTGAGCGCGCTTTATCTGCATCAGGATTTGGGGATTCTGGGTTTGCAGTGCCTTGAGCTGATGAGCTGAAAAAATATGACCGGTCTTGCTCCGCCCTACCGTAAAGGCTACCGGAGTGTTCGGTTTCACTTTTTCGTCTGGCGGTGGTGTTTGGTCGATGACCTTGGATACACTTTTCGCATCCTTCCAGGCAGTCTTGAGATTCTTGGCGTCAAACACCAATCCTTTCTTAACAAGATCATTGATGGCACTGGTCAGCTGCCAACCGCCGTAGTCCTTCATAACTATCCTATCCTCTTCAGGTTTTTTGGCAAAGATCTTGTCATAAGCAAAATACCCAGCCACTCCCAGCACCAACACGGCAGCAACAATAGCAGCAGGTATACACCAGCTGCATTTCTTTGGCGATACCTCTTGCACTGTTACTTTGGCTTTTTCTTTGACCTCGAAGGCAACTTTTTCCCCTTCGGTAAACGCCTCTCCCGGCTGTTTGACTGAATAGACACGGATGCGATAAGTGTACCTGCCGGCAGCCAGCCCCGCGGGCGTTTTCACGGAAACAGTCACCTGGTCTGCAGCATTGTCCCCGAGCTCGCGTTCAGGCTGATCCACGGTGAGCCAGTCGTCCTCGACCGGCGCATCCGCCAGCACCTGTATGCCCACCTTGATGGGCGCACCGGTATCATTGCGAATGGTAAACACATGCTGTGCGGCACCGTCACTTCCAACAGTCACGATTTCATCAACCGCCGTAATGGTTACAATACTGTGGCTCATTCTCTGTTACCTCTCTCTGGTCTGGTTCTGAAAATCAACTCATAGGTGACATGTGCAGGTTTTTCCTGATCAATGATTCGTTCGATCAGTGGTCTGAAAGACCTGCTGTTTGCCGGCGCAACAACCCGGATATTAAAAGGTTTTGTGGAGCCATCCGGCGCCCTTACCATTTCCTGAATCTCAAAACCCGGTATACCTGTTCCGATTTCGAGAAAACGCAATATACCGTCGCGCGTTCCGCGCCACTGTGACAGTTCTGTCGCTGCTGCCACGAGCTCACGTAAATTGCCTTCCGCAATCCCTGTGTTGCAGGGAGTACTTCCCCGCCTGCATGCCTCTGGAAACACTCTGTCGAGATCCAGCCAGCGGGCGAGATACGGCAGAAACGCTA
>DRLF01000252.1 GCA_011051425.1 Thiolapillus brandeum
ACGGCTCGGTGGAACGGGTCTCACGTGCGTAACCATGGGCGCCCAGTTCTCCCCGGATCACGGGCCCGTAACGCTTTCCTGCTGCGGCCAGTTTCTGCTCTGCGGCGGTAATCTTCTGTCGCAGTGCCCTGAGCCCGGTGTTGTTCTGCAATACCTTTTCGGCCAGCGTTTCCTGTGGTGGCAGTACCGCATCCATATCAGGCGCCGGGGGTGACACCAGGTCAGCAGGAATTTCCCCCGGCCGGTTCAGCGCCAGCGCCAGCTGCAACCGGGTACTGCGCTGCCGGGCTTCGGTCGCTGTGCGGCGGCTGAGTATCTTTTCATACAGCGCCTGCTTTTCCAGCAGATCCACATCGGAAAGTTTGCCCAGCTCCGCCTGGTTCCTGAAGCGGTCGAAGCGTACATAGGCAATGGCCACGGCTTCGTTGTCACGCACATATTCCAGATCCGCGAGGAGCACATCCAGAAAGGCCTGCATGACGCGAAGCTGCTGGCGCTGACGCTCATTCAGGCCGCTCCATTTCGCCGCATCCAGTGATGCCCGGGCAGAAGCCTGGCGGGCTTCGGTGTAACCAAAATCATACAGGCGTTTCTCCACCCAGAGATCCAGCCGGCTGTCATTGTTGTCCTGAAAATTGGAAAGCTCGGCCGGCTCCAGATACTTCAGGCGCCCTTCCAGGGTCACCCAGAGATCATCATCACTTTCCTCGGCGAGCAACTCCGCTTCAGCGGCGGCTTCCCTGGCCACGGCCTGCCTGATGGCGGGATGTTCTTCATCCACGAGCTGCAGCGCCTGACTCAGGCTCAGGGGCTGGGGCAAGGGGTCTGCCTGCACAGCGGGAAAAAGAAGAAACACGCTTGTCAGAAACAACAATCTGCCCATTTCAGCGCCGGGTCATCTGCCGCTTGTATTTCGTAAAGCTGGTATCCCTGTATTTCTTCTCTACGATGTACTTGCCCAGCAGCATGAATTCTTCTGCGTTTTTCGTTGCACCTGTGTAGCGGCCACGCTTGATGGGCTTTCCCTGCAGATCGAAGAACTGAAATACCGGCGTGGCTCGAACACGATACTGTTTGAAGGCAAAATCCTTCATGGTCGTTGGTTTTCCCTGGAAATCAGTGATTTCAATATCGCCCTCGATATCCACACTGAAAATCAGGAAATGCTTCCTGAAATAGTCCTGTACCTCGGGCCGGTTCAGTACCGTGGTCTTCATGCGGTGGCAGAAAGGGCATTCATCCATCTCAAACATGATGAGTATGCCCTGCTTGCCCTGATCACGGGCCGTCTGCAGTTCTTCCGAAAAATCACCGAAAGACTGGTCGAAGAAATACTGCTCCGGGTCCCGCGGGCTGGCGGACACGCCAACGGAACAAAGCAACAGAAATACCGCCAATATCCTCATACGCCTGACTCCTCCTCAATGCTTGTAATTCGACATGAAAGCCTCGATAGTTTTTCCATCGATAGGACCGACCTGACGCGCCACCACCTCCCCTTCCGGTGACACCAGAAAAGTGGTTGGCAGACCCGGAACCCGCCCCAGCGGCAGATCCGGGTGACTGCCTACCCGCAAGACAGGATATGACAGAAACTGCTCTTCCACAAAATCCCGCAGTTTCTGCAGTCCTATGTCTTCCATGTTCAGACCCAGCACCAGCGCATCCCTGTCCTTGTGGGCATCGTGGAAGATTTCCAGCTCGGGCAGTTCTTCCAGACAGGGCGGACACCAGGCTGCCCAATAGTTCACCACGACCCATTTTCCCCGGTAATCCGACAACTTGTGTATGTTTCCATCCAGATCGGGGTATGAAAAATCCACACTCCGGGCGAAGGCAGTCGAAAAATGCAGCAGCAACATGGCAATAATGCTGGCCGCAACCGTGTATCTAAAAACCTGCTTCATAACGAACAAACCTCTGCCGGATCTGTAAAACGCAATATTTAAGGGGGAACGGAGAACGGTAAAGCAGTCCTCGCTCCAATACAAGGATGTTCCGCAACGTGATATTGTTCCTTGATTTCCTGTCACGGTTGCCGCTAGTCTTTGCCCGGACACCTGCGGCAAATCAATGCCCTGCACCGGACAGACCCAGATGGCAGCACAGTTCCCCGTGCTACTGCCGGTCTGTTCAAAAGTTTCCGGAAGCACTTACCCAGGAGAAAAACTGGTGAAATACACACTGATCGCATTATTCGGACTGTTGCTGGCCGTTTCCAGCGCCAACGCTGCCGACAGCAAGGCAGCTGGCAGCAAGGGTACTGAAGCCAGCAAGACCCTGCACTGGGCGGGTTGCGGTATCACCAAGAAAGCTTTCATGAAAGAGCTGGCGGCCGAGTACGAAAGGATCTACGGTGTGCATTTCGAGCTGGAAGGTGGCGGCGCCACCAAGGGCATCCGCCGGGTGAAAGAGCGCAGCGTGGAGATCGGCGGCTCCTGCAGGCCCAAGATCAGCGGCGCTCCCGAAGAGCGTTTCGTGCGCATGACACCAGTCGCCTGGGATGCACTGGTGGTCATGGTGAACAAGGACAATCCGGTATCCAATATCAGCCTGCGTCAGGTAAAGGAACTGTATGAGGGAAAAATCACCAACTGGAAGGAACTGGGAGGAAATGACGCCCCCATAGAGCTGCTGGTTCGCAAGGGAAAAATATCCGGTGTGGGACTCACCCTGCGGCAACTGGTCTGGGGCAACCCTGACCAGGAGTTCAAGGGGACTGCCGAATTCCCCTCCTCAGGGCCCCTGGAAAAAGCCGTGGTGAAAAATCCCAACGCCATCGGCATTTCCGGCATCTCAAGCGCCAGCAAGCGTGACGTCAAACTCCTGGCCCTGGAAGGCAAGGTTCCCAACTATGAAAACATAAAATCCGGTCACTACCTGCTGTACCGTCCGCTCTACATTACCTACATGAGCCGCAACAATCCCCAACTGAAGGAAATCAAACGCTTCATCAGCTTCGCCCTGTCCAAGCGGGGCCGTGAGATCATACGCGCCCAGGGTGTGGTCCCCTACCTCGATGCTATCGACCTGTCCTCCAAACTGAAGGAACAGCGCAAGACCGTCAGGGCCATGCAGGAACAGCGCATGACAAAAAAAGAGACGAACAAAAAACCGGAAACCGAGAAATAGCTTCTTCCATATTCGGCCAGGAAATTCCCGTTCAGGCCGATTTTTTCAGGGACTGCAGGCTGTCACCCAGGATTTCGGCAAGGGAAGTGTCTACCTTCTGGTACAGCATCTGCAGCGCCGGATTGCTGGGCCAGGCCGGCTCGGAGGAAACAGGCAAGCGGTGATCCGCCGCCAGATAGAGTTCATACAGCGTCACATCATGGCTGTCCCTCGCCAGCAGCCAGCGCCCTTTCTCGTTGCATTCCACCAGATGACGTTCGCGCAGCCGGATCAGCAAATGCTCGGCATCGGAACTGCAGTGCTGGAGTTTCCTCAGGGGTACCGCTTCACCCTTTTCCTGCGCCCTGGCAAGCTGCAGCAACAGGCAAAGCATATTCTCCAGCTCGGCAGACGTATTCTCACCGTGGCGTACCATCTGCCGGTACACCCCCAGCCCATAGGTGAACTCTGCTCCCAGCAGGACCACTACCCAGGAAACGTAGATCCACACCAGAAAAATCGGTATCGCCGCCAGCGCACCGTAAATGGCCTCGTAAGTGGGGAACGTAGTGAGATACCAGGCAAACCCCTGCTTGCTGAATTCGAACAGAACAGCGGCCAGCGCACCGCCCAGCGCGGCATGCCAGAACTTCACCGGCCGGTTCGGCACCAGCCAGTACAGCAGGGTAAAAGCCACGCCTGAGGTCAGGGTCGGCACCCATTCAAGCAAGGATCGCCCCACGCCGCTGGCCGTGGCTTCCGAGACCATGGGCAGGGACACCAGGTAGGAAGTCGCCAGCACGCTGGCACCCATCAGCACCGGCCCCATGGACAGCACTGCCCAATACACCAGAAACATGTTCAGGGGCCTGCGCTTGCGTTTCACGCTCCAGATCGCGTTGAAGGTCTTGTCGATGGTAGCCATGAGCATGACGGCCACCACCAGCAGCGCCAGGAAACCCACACCACTGAGACGGGAAGCCTTGCTGCTGAATTCCAGCAGATACTGATGCACCACTTCACCGGATGCGGGCATGAAATTCCGGAAGATAAACTCCTGCACCACGTCACTGACTTTCTCCGCAATAGGAAAGGCGGACAGAATGGCGAACACCACCGTCATCAGTGGAACCAAGGACAGCAGTGTGGTATAGGCCAGGGAGCCGGCCCTTTCCAGCCCGCCATCCTCGACAAAACGCTTCATCATTCGGTACAGGAAAAGGAGCGTATGGGACAGAATATCAGGCATAACTTGCAGCAGATTGACCAGGAATTTCCACAGGGTACTGAAATCAGGCAATTTGTGATACCCCTACACCCGGCCTGCCTTCCCGTTTACAATCAGCGTATCCAATACCCGAGGTACAGAACATGAGCATCAAGATCTATCACAACCCCCGTTGCAGCAAGTCGCGCCAGACCCTGCAACTGCTGAAAGAGCACCAGGTGGAACCCGAAATTTTCGAGTACCTGAAAACGCCCCCCAGCCGCGAGGAACTGGAACAGGTGCTGGACATGCTGGGGCTCGAACCGCGTGAATTGATGCGCACCAAGGAAAAAGAATACAAGGAACAGGGACTGGACAACCCCGACCTGAGCCGAGACCAGCTCATCGATGCCATGCTCGCCACGCCCAAGCTCATCGAGCGGCCCATCGTCATCAAGGATGGCAAGGCAGCCATCGGCCGTCCGCCGGAAAAAGTGCTGGAACTGCTGTGAGTAGCTATATCCTCGTGCTCT
>DRLF01000253.1 GCA_011051425.1 Thiolapillus brandeum
AAAACAGGACACGAATATGCCTGCGTGACGAAGCGGTCCTCCCCGGACGGAACAGGTTGGCATCCACACCATTCCTGATCACCTGCACGGGGAGTCCCGGGGACAGGTACTGTCTGACCAGCCCTGCGGTAAACTCGCTGACCGCAACCAGCGCACTGGCACGCTTTACGGATCTTCGATACGCCCATAGCAGGTCGGTGCGGTAGTGCAGTCTCTGCACGAACGTACTGTAGGGCCGCATGAATGCACCCAGCACATAGTTGTGAAAGGTTACGATGAGCGGCTTGTCACCCAGGGCGGCAAACGCCGCGTACTCGGGCGTACAATGCACCAGTTCCGCATCCCTGCGCGACAGCAACGGCAGGAAAACCGGGAAATACTCCCATCGCGGATCATACGGAACCAGCTCGTACCCCGGCACGGCATCCGCCAGTGCCCGGTGGACGATAATGGCCCCGCTGCCGCGAACCACGGGGCTGACAATCCGTACCTGGTTGTGCGCCATCACCCCGAATTCCCCGGCCATGTAATTCCCCGACCACCTGCCGGGGCCCCGTACATGCCCTGTATTGCGGGTGACACGCTTTGCACCACTCCGTTCAACTCAGACTGAACTGTTCAAGCAGGTTGAAAACAGGAGACCTGTACCTGAGCCGGAACAGGCACAACAGGTATACCTCCAGCAACTGATGCGGCCGGTACCGAACATACTGCTGAATCGGGGAATCCCTGAACGTTCGCCACATCCACTGGCCATAGCAGGCCGATTTGACCGCCACCCTCACCCACTGGTCGCCGATAATCTGCCGCTGGGCATGCCCGGAATATTTCTCCAGCAAGCCGATCAGCCAGCTTTCGATACGCCGGACCATCTCCCTGGTTTCCGGAATGGTCGGTTCCCGTACTTTCAGATGGGCTTCAAGCTCGCCTGCAGTTGGCTCAAAACCGGCAGCCGCAAGATATTCACTTCTGACCCTGTGGGCGGATTGCACCTGTGTCGCATTGTATTTGTCGGACACCCGGTTTCTGTGCAGGCGATACCGGTGTACTACCGCGGGCACATTCCCGATACGTCCTTTCTGCGACATTCTTGCAAACAGGTGGTAGTCTTCCGCATAGGGGTAGTCTGCACTGTATCCTCCAAGCTCCTGCAACACCCTTGTCTCCATGATCACGGATGGATGCATGAACGGATTCTGGAACAGCATATAAACCCGGATATCCTCGTCATCAACCGGGTACCTGAAAGTCCGGTTCCGCAGGCGGCCGATGGTACGAAACCAGCCCCCGCACAGGACCAGTCGGTGTGCCTGCAGGTACTCCAGTTGCAGTAAAAATCGCCCGGGCAGTGCCACGTCATCATCATCCATGCGCGCAATATACTTCCCCCTGGCAACTTCCAGTCCCTTGTTCAGGCTTCGGGAGAGACCGATATTTTCATCATTCCTGATAATGCTGACTCTTCGGTCCCGCTCTGCGTAACGTTGCAGAATATCCGGGGAAGCGTCGCTGGAGCAGTCATCGACAATGATGAGTTCGATGTTCCGGAAACTCTGATCAAGTATGCTTTGTATCGCCAGCGGAAGGTACTTTTCATTATTGTGCGCCGCCATGAGCACTGAAATATCGGGACTCCCGGCCTTGTCCGGCATTGTCACAAACCTCCTGTATCAGAAACCAGTATACCCGGCCCGCAGCCCGCAGGTCCCACGGGAACGTCCGCCTGGCCCACAGGTCTGCCCGGGGATCGTCGCCCGGCAAACCGGCGGAAAACCCTTTCCGGTCAAATTCACCCGTAGAACTGATTCGAGGCCGCCTATCGACCCCTCGAATCAATCACGTTACCCTTGTCCGCTGATGGTGTATCCACCCGGTATTGTTCCTTGCACTGCATCGGCATATCAACCGGATTCACCAGCCTTTTTCAACCCCCTGTAACACCAGGCCCGGTGACCCGCCATGTCGATTGCCGCAAAAGCAGGAAAACTGTCCCGAATCACCTCCATCCCGCGCGCCCTGCTTTCCGGAACAAAATACCTGTTCATATTAAGCCATATGAGAAGCAGGTCCTCGGTACTTTCTCATGTTCTCGGGAGCAATCCCGGCATTTGCGGCTACCGGGAGCTGCAGTTTTCCTACCGGGGCAGAATATCCCTGATGAAAATGCAAATCAGGCTGCTATTCAGTGATCCGGTCTGTGAACCGGGCGACCAGTATCTGCTCGACAAGATCCTGCACAACTACTACCTGTTTTCAGACAGGGCTTTTGAACTGGCCAGGCCGAAAGTCATCTTCCTGCTGCGGAAACCTGAGCACACCATCAAAAGTATAATAAAGATGGGCCATATTACCGGCATAGACTGGTACAAGGATCCCGTGGAAGCTACGGAATATTATTGCAGCAGACTGTCGGGACTGGAAGAATATGCCCGCAAATTCGGAACAGGGAACCTCTTTATAGACTCGGAAGACCTTGTGGACAACACAGACCACACTCTGCACAGGCTGACCAAATGGCTGAATCTGGAAGTACCCCTTGACAACAGGTACTCTATTTTCCCCGATACAGGGCGCCCCGGATACGGAGATCCTTCAAACAATATACGATCCGGAATGATCAGGAACTTCGAAGGTTCTGACAATATAACGCTCCCCCCGGAAACCCTGGATCGGGCAACCGGCTCCTATGAGAAATGCAGAAACCTGCTGCTGCGCAAGGTCACCTGTTAGCGCCTGTTAACACTTCCCGAACGGGCACTGCCGGGGCTCTGGTTCGGCCCGGAGTGCCGGGTCATCTTATTGCAAACAGGATGGAGGCATGAACACCTGTTCTTTTCACCACACGCATGTACAACCATGCGTTCCAGGCGATCATGGATACCGCCGTTGCAACGGCGGCACCCGGGATGCCGTAAAGGGGTATCAATAATGCATTCAGAAGCAGGTTAAGTAGCACAGTACACACCCGGACGAACAGGCCGCCATGGTGGTCGCCGGTAAGATCCGTGAGGTATCCAACCGACCCGAATCCCACGTTAAACAGCTGACCGATGACCAGGATATACAGGGCTCCCCTGGCCGCCTCGAACTCCATGCCGAAAAGGGACAGAAACCACCGGCCGGACACCAGCAGGGCGCCACAGAGGATCAACGAAGGCCAGAACATCAGGTGCGCCAGCACCCTGGCGATGTTCTGCATTTCTTCCGGTTTGTCCTGCGCATACAGCCCGGCGTAGGCAGGCGCCGCCAGCATGTTTCCCGCAACCAGGATAAACGACACCAGGCTGGACAGTTTGCTCGCCGCCGAGTAAATGCCTGCCTCCGGGGCACCCACCATAAGACCGATCATGATCACGTCTGAATTGACCATCACCAGGTGCGACGCGGAGATCAGCATTAGCGGCAACGATACGCCCAGCCATTCCGGGGCCTTTTGCGCGCCTCCTGTTATACCCGGGTTTTGTTTCGTATAGCTGTCCAGGCGCACACCCAGGAGCACGATGGCGGCAAGAATCGCCACCACGTTACTGAATATCACCACAGGCACACCCAGGCCAACCGGGAGCAGGTAGTGTGCGGCGGCTACCAGTGCGATAAAGATACCGGGACGCAGCAGCTGCTCAGTGCCTGTGGACAACAGGATACGACGCTCGGCACGCGCCCACTGGACAAACAGTGCAAACAGCGGGGACACGATCCCAAGACCGGCTGCTGCCATGAAGGCATCGGCGTAGGCATAGTCGTAAAAAGAGCTCACCCAGCCAGTCAATAACATCAGGAACCCCAGGCCAACGCCGCCCAGGATCACCATCTTCCGGCTCCAGCCGGTGAAGCCGCGCAGACCATCTGTATTGCCGGTGGAAAGATATTGCGGGATAAAACGAATCGACGCGGAAGGCAGTCCCATGCCGGCAAGCAAGGTCAAAACGCTCACCACCGCCAGGACGAAGGCCAGCACCCCGTACTGCTCGACGCCCAGCCAGCGCGCCAGCAGAATCTGGGACAGGTAGCCAACCAGCGCACCGGACAGGTATACCGACAGGGCCATAGCCCCACCCGAAACGATACTCCTTACACCCAGTCCGGGCTGTTTTCCACCGCTCATAAAAACCATTTATACCCTTGAGAAAACAACCTTCCCCGGGCCATCCACACATTGAAACGGGGCGCCGGGGCAGTCCGCTGAGAACCGGTACTTCCCGGACCCGGATGCCCGCGTGTGAAGCTATGGAAAACAGCGGCTTCACCATCTGTCCAACCGGTACCCGGGCAACCTGAACAAGCCCCTCTGCACACGGAATACCCGGAACAGTTATTCAAGAATCAAGCCAGCGATGTCGGGAGCTTCATAAGCGCCTGCTTTGGCCGCTCATACTACGGATACCGGTAAAGTTTTCACTGTATATGACGAAAATCTATGCAGCCCAGCTCTTTACAGAAATTCCCGCAAGCGGAAAGCAGGATCGGATTGAAAATGGCGACCAAAATAGTTAAATTGCGCACTGGATCACGGATGTCCATATTTAATAAGGATATTTTCCTCTAATGGTTACTTCTAGCCCCGTATCACAACTGAGCGGCCTGGCGAAACGCCTGGTCCTGGACGGCCTGCTGGCTGAAGAACTGGCTACGGAAGCCCAGCAAAAGGCACTGAAAAGCCGGGAACCGCTGGTCACCTACCTGGTTGAGAACAAGCTGCTGGCCAGTTCCGACATTGCCGCGTCTGCCTGCCAGGAATTTGGCGTTCCGCTGTTCGATCTCGCTGCCATGGAGCTTGAAAACGCGCCGATTTCCCTGGTCGATGAAAAACTGATTCGCCAGCATCACACGCTGCCCCTGTTCAAACGCGGCAACCGTCTGTTCGTCGCGGTATCCGACCCGACCAACCTGCAGGCGCTGGACGAAATCAAGTTTCATACCGGCATCAGTACGGAAACCATCCTGGTCGAAGAAGACAAACTGACCAAGGCCATCGACCAGGCGCTGGACTCGGCGGACTCGTCCATGTCGGACCTCCTCGACGAGGACCTGGACAACCTGGATATCACCAGTGGCGATGAAGACGACAACCGTGATGACAGCATGGACCCGGATATCGACGATACGCCGGTGGTCCGCTTCGTCAACAAGGTGCTGCTGGACGCTATCAACAAGGGTGCCTCGGATATCCACATCGAGCCCTACGAAAAAAGTTTCCGTATCCGCTTCCGGCAGGACGGCGTCTTGATGGAAGTCGCATCACCCCCGCTTACCATGGCGACACGGCTGGTCTCGCGCATCAAGGTCATGAGCAAGATGGACATTGCGGAACGCCGCAAACCCCAGGACGGCCGCATCAAGATGGCGCTGTCCAAGAAACGTGCGATTGATTTTCGTGTCAACAGCTGCCCCACGCTGTTTGGGGAAAAAGTGGTACTGCGTATCCTGGATCCGACCAGCGCACAGCTGGGTATCGATGCACTGGGTTACGAAGAGGACCAGAAGAAAATCTACCTCGACAACCTCAACAAACCCTACGGCATGATCCTGGTAACCGGCCCTACCGGTTCCGGTAAAACCGTTTCCCTGTACACCGGGCTGAACATCCTGAACACAGCGGACCGCAATATCTCCACCTGCGAAGACCCGGTGGAAATCAACCTGTCGGGCATCAACCAGTGCCACATGAACCCCAAGGCGGGGTTGACCTTTGCCAGCGCGCTGCGCGCTTTCCTGCGCCAGGACCCGGACATCATCATGGTGGGTGAGATTCGTGACCTGGAAACGGCTGAGATCGCCATCAAGGCGGCGCAGACCGGGCACATGGTCATGTCCACCCTGCATACCAACGACGCACCGCAGACACTGACCCGACTGGCCAACATGGGCGTGCCGCCCTACAACATCGCTTCGTCGGTTAACCTCATCATCGCCCAGCGGCTGGCTCGGCGGCTGTGTGAGCACTGCAAGAAGCAGGTGGATATCCCCAGGGAAGCCCTGCTGGAAGAAGGGTTCGCGGAAGACGAAGTCTCCGAACTGAAAATCTACGGCCCGGTCGGTTGTGACCACTGTGCGGAAGGCTACAAGGGGCGCGTCGGCATCTACCAGGTCATGCCGGTTTCCGAGGCGATGGGCCGCATCATTATGGAGAACGGCAACGCAATGCAACTGGCGGACCAGGCCCGTAAGGAAGGCGTCGCTGATCTGAGGGAATCCGGGCTGAAAAAAGTCCGTGACGGTATCACCAGCCTGGAAGAAATCAACCGAGTAACCAAGGACTAGACCATGGCTCAAGCATCAGTAATCAAACCGGATATTTTTGCCTGGGAAGGCACAGACAAGAAAGGGAAGAAGATCAAGGGCGAAAGCAGCGCCACCAATCCCGCCATGGTCAAGGCAGATCTGCGGAGACAGGGGATCAGACCGCTCAAGGTCCGCAAGAAATCCGCACTGTTCACCAGCGCCAGGAAGAAGGCGATCCTGCCCAAGGATATCGCCATTTTTACCCGCCAGCTTTCCACCATGATGGGGGCCGGCGTACCCCTGGTACAGTCGTTTGAAATCATTGGCAAAGGACACGAAAACCCGTCCATGCAGGAACTGATCATGACCATCAAGGCCGACGTGGAATCGGGCGGCACACTGGCAGACACCCTGCGCAAGCACCCGCTCTATTTCGATGAACTGGTCTGCAACCTGGTGGCTGCCGGCGAACAGGCCGGTATCCTCGAAGGTCTGCTGGACAAGATCGCCACCTACAAGGAAAAAACCGAGGCCATGAAGGCCAAGATCAAGAAGGCGCTCACCTACCCGGCCGCCGTGGTAGTGGTTGCGTTCATCGTAACGGCCATCCTGCTGATTTTCGTGGTACCCACCTTCGAGGAACTCTTTAATGGTTTTGGCGCGGAATTACCCGCCTTCACCCAGATGGTGATCGGTCTGTCCGAATGGATGCAGAGCAACTGGTGGATAGTGATACTGGGCGTGGTTGGCGCTGGCTACGGGTTCAGCCAGGGCAAGAAACGCTCACCGAAGTTTGCACACACCCTGGACAAACTGATCCTGAAAGCGCCCATCTTCGGTGAAATCGTCACCAAGGCGATCATTGCCCGCTTCGCCAGGACCATGTCCACCATGTTCGCCGCGGGTGTCCCGCTGGTCGAAGCCATGGAGTCGGTCGCCGGTGCGGCCGGCAACGAGCTGTACAAGGAAGGCATCCTCGATATGCGCGACAATGTTGCGACCGGCCAGCAGCTCCAGCTGACCATGCAGCAGACCGGCCTGTTCCCCAACATGGTGGTGCAGATGGTCGCCATTGGTGAGGAATCCGGCTCGCTGGACAAAATGCTTGGCAAGGTAGCCGATTTCTACGAAGAAGAAGTGGATAATGCCGTTGACAACCTCAGCAGCCTGCTCGAACCGATGATCATGGCGATCCTTGGTGTCCTGGTCGGCGGTCTCATTATCGCCATGTACCTGCCGATCTTCAAAATGGGTTCGGTCGTTTGATGTTGCCACTCCACGGCAGGACTGCCGTGGAGTAAACTGGTCACCCCATGGAACTTTTGTCCCAGCTGGAACAGAACCCGGCCCTTTTCATTGGCACCGTACTGGTGCTCGGCCTGCTGGTCGGCAGTTTCCTGAATGTCGTGATCTATCGCCTGCCTCTCATGATGGAACAGGACTGGCGGGCGCAGTGCAGCGAATACCTGGGCGAAACGCCCGCAGAAGAATCCCCGCTGACACTGGCAAAACCGGCTTCCCGCTGCCCGCATTGTGGCCATAAAATCCGTTTCTACGAAAACATCCCGCTACTGAGCTACCTTTGGCTGCGCGGCCGGTGTTCAGCCTGCCACGCCCCCATTTCCATCCGCTATCCACTGATCGAACTGTTGACCGGCGTACTGTCGGCTGTGATCGCCTGGCATTTCGGCTTCAGCCTCCAGGCCGGAGCCGCCCTGCTGCTGACCTGGGCCCTGGTCGCACTCAGCCTGATCGATATCGACCGGCAGCTGTTGCCGGACGCCATTACCCTGCCCCTGCTGTGGCTGGGCCTGACACTGAGCCTGTTTCCCGTGTTTGTCGACATGCGCGCCAGCCTGATCGGCGCTATGGCCGGTTACCTGTCACTATGGACCATTTACCAGCTGTTCAAACTGCTAACCGGTAAGGAAGGCATGGGCTTTGGTGATTTCAAGCTGCTGGCGGCGCTGGGCGCCTGGCTGGGCTGGCAGTCCCTGCCGCTGGTTGTGCTGCTGTCCTCGGCGGTCGGCGCCTTCCTGGGCGTCACCATGATTGTCATCCAGAAAAGGCACCGCGCCCAGACGATCCCGTTCGGCCCCTACCTGGCGATTGCCGGCTGGATCACCCTGCTATGGGGCACACAAATCAGCGATACCTACCTGCGCTGGTACGGTATGTCCGGCTGATATGAATCAGCCCCTGCGCATCGGACTGACCGGCGGCATCGGCAGCGGCAAAAGCGCAGCCTCACACGAATTCGCCCGCCTGGGCGTTCCCGTCATCGACACCGATGTGATTGCCCGCGAGCTGGTGTGTCCGGGCCAGCCCGCGCTGGCGGAAATCGTGGCGCAGTTCGGTGACGGGATCCTGGATGAAAACGCTGGACTGGACCGTAGCCGCCTGCGCCAGACCGTCTTTTCCGACCCCGCGGCACGCCGGCAGCTGGAAGCCATCCTCCACCCGCGGATACGCACCCGCGCCGACGCGCTGGCCCGAGACGCCGAAGGTCCCTATTGCGTGCTGGTCATACCGCTGCTGCTTGAAAGCGGGGATGACTATGCGCTGGACCGCATCCTGGTCATCGACGTGCCGGTGGAGCTGCAACGCAGGCGGATCGCCGCCCGGGACGGCCTGCCGGACAATGAAGTCGAAGCCATACTTGCGGCGCAGGCCGACCGGGCACAACGCCTGGCTATCGCTGACGACGTTATCGTCAATGACCGCAGTCATGAGCACCTGTGCCGGGAAATAGAGCGCCTGCACCACCTCTACCGGGCAGCCGGTCGGCCGCACAAAGCGTAGCCGTTTCACGACAGATCCCCCTGTCACACCGCCATGGCAATCCCGTTTGCGCCGGGCTGCCAGCTGTTGGACAATAGCGCAGCCCTGAATACGCTCAAGAACCCCCGGTGAACCAGACAATCATTTACGAACAACCCCTGAACGAACGCATCCGGACCTTTCTGCGACTGGAATTCCTGTTTGCCCAGGCCGCCCAGCACCTGCACGATGAAAGCCAGTGGGGCAGTCGTAACACCCTGAACAGCCTGCAGGACATACTCAGTATCTTCGGTCGCACCGACCTCAAGACGGAAGTACTAAAAGAACTGGAACGTCACTCGGCAACGCTGAGCCGGCTGGAACCCAACCCGGGGATCGACCAGGCACGCCTCAGGGAAATTCTCGCCGAACTGGAAAAACTCGGTGCAGAACTGCACAAATCCGGGGGGCCGATCGCTGCCAGCCTGAAAGAAAACGAGTTCCTGGGCAGTATCCAGCAGCGCGGCGCCATCCCCGGCGGCACCTGTGATTTCGACCTTCCCGGGTACCATTACTGGCTGCAGCAACCCGCCCGGCGCCGCACCGGCGACCTCGCCGGCTGGCTTGGCCAGTTCGAAACCGTCGCCCAGGCCATCAAGCTGATCCTGCGACTGATTCGGGAAAGCGCCGGCTTCAAACCCGTCTCCGCCGGCAACGGGTTCTACCAGGTCACGCTCGACACCAACCACCCGTGCCAGCTGGTACGCGTGGAAGTCGATTGCAAAGTGCCGTACTACGCCGAGATCAGCGGTGGCCGGCACCGGGTAACCGTACGCTTCCTGGAGCTCTCCAGGCAGGACGGTCACGCCAAACAGACCGCGGAGACCATTCCTTTCCGGCTGGAGTGCTGCGTTATCTGAGCGGCATCTCTACAAATGGCTCGAGCTGCTGGTGCAGTGTACCGGGAGCGTCCGGCGCCGCACCCAGCTTTGGCAACTTCATCACCCGGACACCCTGTGCAGTCGTGTCCAGTGGCAAAAAACCCCTGCGCAGGTTCATCCGGAAATAAACCTGCGCTTGCGGCGCACAGCGGGAAAACACGTCCACGCGCGGATGCAGGAACGAAAGCAGTTCGCTGTTCATCGCGTGCCCCTGCCCCTGTCCGCGGAACTCCGGGAACACCGCCACCATCCAGATCTCGTTACCGTATTCCGCCTGAATCGCACTGTTGATCACGCAGCCCGTTGCCTCCCCGGCATCATTCTCCCATACCAGTAACTGCGCGCGCAGCTCCTCGTCCAGGCGCCGGCCGCGCTTGCGGATATGCTGCAGGTTCTGGCGCAGCCCCGTTCGGTACGGTTCTTCAACCAGGCGATGATCAAACCGTCCCTGCGCGGCTTCATCGATCAGCAGCCGGTGGATGGCATCAATTTCACTGGAATCCGCTTTGCGAAACACGCGTACTCTCCCTGCACAGATTTTATAAAAGCACCCGTTCGATACCACCCGATCGGGCATGTTCCACGAACCTGCGCTGCCATTGCCTGCCCAGTCTTTGATTGGCCAGCTCGACCACGATGTACGTGGTTTGCAGGCCGGTATCCCCTTCGTAGCGGGACAGGCCCTGCTGGCAGGCCGGGCAGGACGTCAGCAACTTCACTGCTCCGTTACGTACACGACCCTCGATACCAAACTCACGCACGCCCTGCTGCAGCTCCTGCTGTTTGCGGAAGCGGATCTGGGTCGAGATATCCGGGCGTGATACCGCCATGGTCCCCGCCTCCCCGCAACAGCGGTCCGACAGACGCACTTCGGCACTCAGCAGCTTTTCCGCCACCTGCAGCGGTGCATAGGTCTTCATCGGCGTGTGACAGGGATCGTGGTACAGGTAACGCTGTCCTTCCACGCCATCCAGGCTGACCCCTTTTTCCATCAGGTATTCGTGGATATCCAGCAGGCGACACCCCGGAAAGATCTGCTCGAACCGGTACTGCTGCAACTGGTCCATGCAGGTGCCGCAGGACACGATGACGGTCCTGATATCCATATAGTTGAGGGTATTGGCGAGCCGGTGAAACAGCACCCGGTTGTCCGTGCTGATCTGCCT
>DRLF01000254.1 GCA_011051425.1 Thiolapillus brandeum
AACCCGCCACCGGGAAAATGGAAGGTGAAGAAGGATGGCGGCGTATTCGACCAGTTTACCGGGGCAACCATCACCCCGCGCAATATCGTGGCTACCGTAAAGAAAACCCTGGAATATTTCGAGAAGGAAAAGGAAAACCTGTTCAAGAAACCCACGGAACCCGTCACCGAGGCTCCTTTTCACTAGAGAATTCCCATGAGCATGAGCTATCCCGAAATCGTCAAAAACGGACTGTGGAACAATAACCAGGCGCTGGTTGCACTCTTGGGGCTGTGCCCGCTGCTGGCAGTTTCCAATACCCTGATCAACGGCCTGGGCCTCGGCCTGGCAACGACCGTGGTGCTGATTCTGTCCAACGGCACCATATCGTTCATCCGCAACTGGGTGCGTCAGGAAGTGCGCCTGCCGGTGTTCGTGCTCGTTATCGCCTCTTTCGTTACCGCCGTGGAACTGGTCATGAACGCCTGGTTCCATGACCTGCACAAGATCCTCGGTATCTTTATCCCCCTCATCGTCACCAACTGCACCATCGTGGGCCGTGCTGAGGCTTTCGCCTCCCGCAACCCGGTTCCCCAATCCATGGTGGACGGTCTGAGCATGGGCATGGGCTTTACCCTTGTGCTCATGACACTGGGAGGCCTGCGCGAATTCATCGGCCAGGGTACGATTCTCTCTGGCATCCACCTCATGTTTGGCGAAGCAGCCAGAGGCCTGAGCTTTTCCATGGGTGAGGACTACCACGGCCTGATACTTGCCATCCTGCCACCCGGCGCCTTTTTCGGGCTGGGGCTGCTCATCGCCCTGAAGCATCTCATTGACAAGCGCAGCGCCAAGCGGGCAACTGCCACCGAGACGCAGACAACAGCAACGCCCGCGCCCGCCGAAGGATGAACAGGGAAAAACGCACCGAAATTTTTCGCCGCCTGAGAGAACACAACCCCAATCCCACAACGGAGCTGAACTATGACAGCCCGTTCGAACTGCTGATCGCCGTCATCCTCTCCGCCCAGGCGACAGATGTGGGCGTCAACAAGGCCACAGCAAAACTCTTCCCGGCAGCCAATACCCCCCAGGCCATTCTCGATCTGGGTGAAGAGGGACTGAAGAAACACATCAGGACCATCGGGCTGTACAACAGCAAGGCAAAGAACATCATCAAAACCTGCCGTATCCTGCTGGAAAAACACGGCGGCGAAGTACCCGACAACCGTCAGGACCTGGAAGCACTTCCCGGCGTGGGCCGCAAGACCGCCAACGTGGTGCTCAATACCGCTTTTGGCCACCCCACCATGGCCGTGGACACACACATCTTCCGTGTTGCCAACCGCACCGGCATCGCGAAAGGAAAAACGGTGCTGGAAGTGGAAAAAAAACTGTTACGCAATGTGCCGAAGGAGTTCCTGCACGACGCCCATCACTGGCTGATCCTGCACGGTCGCTATACCTGTATCGCCCGCAAGCCCCGTTGTGGTTCCTGCATCATCGAGGACCTGTGCGAATACAAGGACAAACCCGAGGACTGAGCATTCATGGAAAACCACATCTGTAACCGCACCGTCCTCATCACGGGCGCGAGCTCGGGCTTCGGCCGGCAACTGACCCTGGACCTGCTGGACTACGAAGTCGACCTGATCCTGGTGGCCCGCTCCATGAATCGCCTGGAGACGCTGCGTGAGGAACTGAGTTCACGAACCGACAGGCTGGTGGAAATCCATGCCCTGGATGTGCGTGACAGACAGGCCGTGGAATCTGCCCTGTCTGACATACTGTCCCGCCATACGGTGCACATCCTGGTCAACAACGCCGGTCTGGCCCTGGGACTGGATCCTGTCGACCAGGGCAACCCCGATCACTGGGATATCATGATAGACACCAATCTCAAGGGACTGCTCTATGTGAGCAAACCGGTAATCGCACAAATGCGGACGCTGGACAGTGCCCACGTGGTAAACATCGGTTCCATGGCCGGTCGCATGCCCTACCCGGGAGGCAACGCCTATTGCGCTTCCAAGGCCGCCGTCCATGCTCTGGGAGAGGCCATGAATGCCGACCTGCTGGGCACCAGCGTGAAGGTAAGTACCATTGCCCCCGGTGCCGCCGACACAAACTTCTCCCCCACCCGCTTCGAAGGTGACACGGAAAAGGCAAGGGCCGTCTATGAAGGTTTCACCCCACTGAACGCGGGGGACATCTCCCACGCCATCCTCTGCGTGCTCAACACGCCACCCCATGTCAACATACAGCACCTGGACATCATGCCCACGGCCCAGCGCAACCCTTACCTGCTGCACCGTAATAGCTGACGCTTTTCAGGAGTCCGCTTTTTCCTGTTGATCAGACAGCAGCGTACCGTCGCCATCCAGATCGTCCAGCTCTACCTTTTCGATCTTCACGAAGCGGCTGCTGATCTTCTTTGCCGAGGTATTGACCTGCCTCGCGTCCTCGTGAGCCATGCGGATATGATTGGCCAGCTTGTCCATGCGCTGCTGGAAGCGACCGAAATCCTTGGAAAGGTAGTGAAGGTGTTCCTGGATGATATGCACTTGCTTGCGCGTGGCCACATCCTTGATCACCGCCCTCGCAGTGGTGAGCACCGCCATCAGGGTCGTGGGTGAAACCAGCCATACACGGCGCTGCTGGGCTTCTTCGACCAATTCGGGAAAATGGGCGTGAATCTCTGCGAACAGGGATTCGGCAGGCAGAAACATGACGGCGCCATCGGCGGTTTCTCCCGGGATCAGATACTTGGCGGCAATATCGTGGATGTGCTTCTTTATATCCTGGCGAAACTGCCGCCGCGCCTGCTGCCTTTCGCTTTCCCCGGCATCCGCATCCATCATGCGCTGGTAGCTTTCCAGGGGAAATTTGGCGTCGATGGCGACATTGCCCGTAGGCTCCGGCAGGGTGAGCAGGCAATCCACGCGGGTGTCGTTGCTCAGGGTCTGCTGCATGGAATAGCTGCCTTCGGGCATGACGTTGCGCACCAGGGATTCGAGCTGGACTTCACCGAAAGCCCCTCGCGAGCGCTTGTCGGTGAGCACTTCCTGCAGGCTGACGACGTTGCCAGACAGCTCGGTGATCTTCTTTTGCGCTTCGTCGATGCGCGACAAATGTTCCAGCACCTTGGTAAAGGTTTCCGTGGTTTTTTCAAAACCTGCGGTGAGTCGCTTTTCCACTTCACCACTGATTTCTCGCAGCTTTTCCTCAGTGGTGCGAGTAAGATTTTCGACCCGCCTGTTCAGCTCCTTTGCCGAATCGCTCTGGGAATCACGCAACTGCGCTGACATGTGCGCCATGCCTTTCTGTAGCGCCTGCTGCTGATTCTGCAGCGCTTCCGCCTGGCGCTGCTCGAAGCTTTCCCGCTGCGCCGCCAGGGCGTTGCCCACGGAAGCACGCAATTCGGCCTGATCTTTCTGCTGGGCCACCCGGCCTTCGCCGAGATTCTCCACTACCGCCGACTGCAGCTGTTCGAATCTTTGCAACAGGGATTCCTTCACCGCCCCGGAATCCAGCAACAGCTGGCGCTGCAGTATGCCCTGGCGTTGACCCAGCGTCTCCTGCAGGTCCGCCACGCTCTTGTGCATACCTTCCAGGGTCAGCACCTGTCCACGGATGATGTCATCCGCGATTTCTCTGCGATGCTTGTCCAGTTCAGCGAGCAATCCCAGGGCATATTGCTCGGAATCCAGATAGATGCTGCGCAGCTGCCGGTTCTGGCTCATCAGCGTCCATATCACCAGAAACAGCAACAGCACCACCAGGCCCAGACCGGCCAATAATATTTCCTCACTGTACTGACTCCAGAAAGCCTGAAGATTGTGCATGGTTTCAAGTCCGCCAAGAAGATAGAATCAACTATCGAAATTATCATAATTAACCCGGCAACCAAATAACGCCGGGTTAATAAATAACCAATGCGCGTTCATCTCAAAACTCTTGGCTGCCGCCTCAACGAAGCCGAACTGGAATCCTGGTCACGGGAGTTCCAACATCATGGCATACGACCGGAAAGAAATCCGGAAAACGCCGATCTGCTGGTCATCAACACCTGCGCGGTAACAGAGGAAGCGGTAAAGAAATCCCGAAAGCTGTTGCGCCGCGCCCAACGGGACAACCCCGGGGCCAAGCTGGTAGTGAGCGGCTGCTATGTCTCCCTGAATGCAGAACAGGCCGCTGCCGATCTGGGCGTGGACCTGATTGTTCCCAACACCGACAAGGAGCATCTGGCGGAAATTGCCATACGCGAACTGCAGCTTCCAACAATGCCGGCCACTGCCATGGAACCGGACAGCTACAGCCCCCTGCAGCGCAACCGGCAGCGTGCCTTCATCAAGGTACAGGACGGTTGCCGCTACCGCTGCAGCTACTGCGTAGTGACACTGGCCAGGGGTGAAGAACGCAGTAAACCCCTGCCCCAAATCATCGAGGAGATCAGGCTACTGCAGGCGCAGGGCATTCAGGAGGTCGTGCTTGCCGGCGTACACCTGGGCGGATACGGCAGCGACTGTAACACCAGTCTGAAGAAACTGGTGGAAGCGGTTCTCAGACAAACGGATATCCCCCGCATTCGTCTGGGTTCGCTGGAACCCTGGGATCTGCCCGAAGATTTCTGGGATCTGTTCGACAATCCCCGCCTCATGCCCCACCTGCACCTGCCCATGCAAAGCGGAGCCGATTCCGTGCTGCGGCGCATGTCCCGGCGCTGCCGTAGCGGGGAATTCCTCGATCTGGTTAAAGCCGCCCGGCAGAAGATCCCGGAGTTCAATGTCACCACCGACATCATCGTGGGCTTCCCCGGCGAGACAGAAACCGAATGGCAACAGCCCCTCGATTTCGTGGAACAGGCAAGATTCGGGCACGTCCACATCTTTGCGTTTTCCCCGCGCAGCGGCACCAAGGCAGCTTATCTGGACAACCCCGTGGCACGGGACATCAAACGTCAGCGCAGTGAACAGTTACATCATCTGGCCGCACAACTGGCAACGGAAAATGCCCAGGGTCAACAAGGAAAGACTGTCCAGGTGCTGGTGGAGGGCAATCCGGATGAAAAGAACGGCCAGTTTCTGTATTCTGGTTACACACCAAACTATCTGCGCGTCCAGTTCCCTTCTGCCGAAAACCTGGAAAACCGCATCGTAAGTGTCACTATCAATCAATTTGACGGTAAGACGCTTCAGGGATCACTGGCAGAAAGTTGAAAAAGCCGAAAAACCGACCATACTGTTTACATGAACAGACATGAAAAAAGGAGTAGTACGATGTTTCTGAAAGATACAAAGACTGGTGATCTGGTGGAGGTACTGGGTGTTTCCGATCTGATCGACCCCTTTCGCAACAGCGTTCCCGGACGCTTTCATGCCGGAGAGGAAATGGGAGAGCCGAAAAGCTTCTTCAAGACCGAGCTGGTATTCCCTTCAGAGGAACCCTTGCCAAGGTGCTGGGTAGATCCCAACTACAAATAATGCAGCAGGATGTGGTGAGATGAGGTTTGTGTCTTATCTCGCCGCATTCGGTAGGATGTCGTAAAAGCCCAGGGAAGGGCTTTTACGACTCGGAATCGGAAAAATGCGATTTTCCGATTCCGCCATTTTCAATGGCTGTAAGCCAGTGAAAATGGCGATGCGTCCTTGCATCGCGGAGGCTATCGCCTTTTGCGACACCCTCCATCCGGGGACAGGGTGCTACACCGCAACATCCACCCAGACGGGACAATGATCCGAAGGCTTTTCCATGGCGCGGATATCATAGGCAATACCTGCATCCTCCAGATTCTGGTAGACCCTGGCGCTGCTCAGCAACAGATCGATGCGTAAGCCCCGCTTGGGATCGCGATTGAAGCCTTTGCTGCGGTAGTCGAACCAGCTGAACAGATTTTCCTCTTCAGGATACTTCTCCCGCCAGCTGTCGTGCAGGCCCCAGCTCATGAGGGTTTGCAGCCACTCCCTTTCTTCCGGCAGGAAAGAGCATTTTCCCGTGCGCAGCCAGCGCTTCATGTTGTCCGGGCCGATACCGATATCCTTGTCGGTGGGTGCAATATTCATGTCGCCGATGATCGCCAGATGCTGGTCCGGCGAAAAATCACGGTTCAGCCATGCGGTCAGGTCCGCATAAAACTTTTGCTTTGCAGGAAACTTGACGGGATGCTCACGGCTTTCGCCCTGGGGGAAATACCCGTTCATCACCGTGATCTCATCACCTCCCGGCGTCCTGTAGATACCGGTAATCAGGCGCTTCTGGCTGTCATCGTCATCTCCCGGCAACCCACGAATCACTTCAAGTGCCGGTTCACGGGACATCAGCGCCACACCGTAGTGACCTTTCTGTCCGAAAAAGTCCACGTGATAGCCCAGTTCCTCGATCATTTCCCGGGGAAACTCGCTGTCCTGCACCTTGATTTCCTGCAGTCCGACGATATCCGGCTGGTACTGATCAACCAGAGCCTTGAGCTGATGAGGGCGGGCACGAACACCGTTGACGTTGAAAGAGACGATACGCATATTGATACCTGATTCAGGATAAAAAGTTTTCCAGGGTTTTAACGAATGCCTGCGGCTGCTCCGCATAAACCCAATGTCCTGCAGCAGGAATCTCTACAATTTCTGCTGCAGGAAACAGGGCACGAATGCGGGGAAGACTTTGTTCTTCGATATAGTCTGAATGCTCCCCCTTGATGAAGCAACACTTGCCTGTGTAGGGTTTCGGGGCCTGCTCGGGAAAACCGCTGATCACATCGAGTCCGTCACGCAGGGCCAGCAGATTATTGCGCCAGCGCCAGCCGTTGTCCGTGCGCTGCAGGTTTTGCAGCATATGGTCACGCACCGCCTTGTCGCTCACCCGTTCCGCCAGCAAGGCATCCGCATGAGCCCTGTTTTCGATTCTGTCCAGTGGCAGCGCCAGCAGCGCATCGAGCAGCTGGGCGAGCCGCCCGCTGTACGACACAGGGGCAATATCCACGACAGCCAGACGCTCCACACGATCCGCATGATGCAAAGCAAGCACCATGGCCGCTTTCCCCCCCATGCTGTGGCCCACCGGCACCACACGGGGAATATCCAGGTCGTCCAGCAGTTCAAGCACATCCGAAGCCATGGCGGGATAGGAAACATCATCGGAATGGGGAGAGCGGCCATGGTTGCGCAGGTCGGGCACGATGACCCGGTAGCGCTCTCCCAGGCTTCTGGCAATGCGCTGCCAGTTCACCAGGGAACCGAGCAGGCCGTGGAGCAGGACCAGCGGCATACCTAGATTCTCTTCGCCAAACTGGCGAAAGTAGAGTTTCACCGGAAAAAAGCCCCGACCAGACCGGCTGCGGGATGCCATATCCAGCGCCCGCCAAACAGAAGATAGTCCAGCCACAGGACCAAGTGCAGAATGACGATCAGCCAGAAAACCTGCTGGTAGTGTCTCTTACGGCTTTTGTGGCGCAGTTTGTACTGGGCCAGGAATCCCCCGGGCCAGCCCCCCAGTAATTCCATGAAATGCAGGGAACTTTCTGGCGTGCGCCACTTTTCATCGATGGCCTTTTTCTTGTCCATGGCATAGGCGATGAAGGTGAACAAGCTCATGAACAGATAGATCAGCAAAGGAAAAACATTGTGATCCCGGTACAGAACCCAGAGGGAAAAAGCCGCAGGCGCCAGCACCAGAAGCCAGCCAAAGACACCCAGATCCCGCCCCTGGATCTCATAGCTGCGTTGGCGTCTCTGTCTGGAGGAGATTGTGGAACCCGGTTGCTCCAGACCCTGTATGTGGGCACGCTCCGCCCGGGGCCGACCCTGTCCATCCATGCCCGGCTCAAAATCCACCATGTCCCCAACCTGGGGACGCTTGGGCAGGTTGCCGAGCTGGGAGATATGCAGGAACACATCCCGTTTCTGTCCGGCAACCTGGATGAAACCAAATCCCCTGTCGTCATTCCAGCGCGCCAGGCGTCCTTCCAGCTTCTGTCCCTGAAGATACATAGTATTTATTACTTTTTGCGCCTTGGCGGCAGGTCTGTGCAGCTTCCCTCGGCAGCTTCCGCCGCCAGGCCAATGCTCTCATTCAGGGTAGGGTGTGGATG
>DRLF01000255.1 GCA_011051425.1 Thiolapillus brandeum
AAGATCCCGCGAAGGCAGGGAATAGAGCATGCCGCCATGACCCATGGCGATGCCATCGTCCACGGCGATGGTGTTGAATTCCTTGGCCACGCCGCCGGTCGCCTCGATCTGCCGGGCCACCAGCTGCCCCATGTCTTTGAGATGCACATGACCGGGCACGAACTGGGTAAAGGAATTGGCGATGGCGATGATGGGCTTGTCGAAATCATCGTCTTTCATGCCTGTGGCGCGCCACAGGGCACGGGCGCCGGCCATGTTGCGGCCATGAGTGGTGGTTCTGGAACGATATTCTGGCATGATGGACTTTCCGTCTCTGTGGTAAATTCCGTTCATTATAGCGGATAACATTCATCACCCAACACTCCGAAGGCTGACATGCAACTGCAAACCGATTCCTACAGAAACGCCACCGAAATCGAGATCATGGAGGAAGTGCTCCCCTTCGAAGACGCCGATGTACTTGAACTGGGCTGCGGCCGGGCACGTTGGACCCGCACGATCGCCGAAAACTTCCCAGTGAAATCAGTCACCGCTACCGAGGTCGACAAGGTACAGCATGAAAAGAACGTGCAGATAAACGATCTGCCAAAAGTACAGTTCGTCTATGGTGGCGCAGAGGATATTCACTTGGATGATGACAGCGTGGACATCGTCATCATGCTCAAGTCACTGCATCATGTGCCTGTCCCCCTGATGGGCAGGGCGCTGGAAGAAATCCACCGGGTACTGCGCCCGGGTGGGCTGGCGTATATATCCGAACCTGTCTACGCCGGCCAATTCAACGAGATACTGCGGCTGTTCAACGACGAGAAGGAGGTCCGCCAGGCTGCCTTCGACACCGTGAAGGAAGCGGTGAGCCGGGGTGATTTCGCCTTGAAAGACGAAATATTCTTTCAGTCCAAATCCGAATTCGGCACTTTTGCCGAATTTGAAGACAGAATCCTGTTTCCCAGCCATTCCGACCACAGTATCGACGAAACACTCCATGACCAGGTCAGACTGGCCTTTGAACCCCACCTGGGACCCGACGGCGCCAGCTTCATCAACCCCCACAGGGTCGATCTGCTGCAAAAGATATGACGATCATCCTAATTATCGGGCGAAATTGCGCTATAATTGATAATTAATATTCATGAATCCGCTAGTCACACCCCTGATTATGGAAAAAACACTATCCGTAGGTTGGACTTCAGTCCGACATTGCCTCTTTGTGGCAGCTGCTGTCGGGCTGAAGCCCGACCTACGGAAAATCAATGACTTAAGTGTATTTCCACATTAAAGGGGCAACCATCCGGTTATTGTCATCATGTCCAAAAAAAGCGAGCGCACCCGTCAGAAGATCATCGAGGCCGCCAACCGGCTTTTCTATCACCAGGGTTATCACAGCACCTCCTTCACCGACGTGGTCGATGCATCGGGCGTTCCCCGCGGAAACATCTATTATTACTTCAAGAGCAAGGAAGAAATCCTCACCGCAGCGCTCTCCTATCGCATCTCCCGCATCGACCATATGCTCAGGGCCTGGTCAGGGCAATACCGGACACCTATCGAGCGCCTGAACCGGTTTCTGGAGATCCTGCCGGACAGCCTGGACTCCCTGGTGCGCTACGGCTGCCCCATGGGCACGCTGAATGCCGAACTGGGAAAGAACGAACCGGAACTGCAGATCAAGGCCAGGGCCATGTTTCTGCTGTTCGAGGACTGGCTCACCGACCAGTTTGCCGAGCTCGGCTATGCGGGACGCGCCCGGGAGTTCGCCCGCCGGCTGCTCGCCCGCGGCCAGGGCATCAGCATGATCACCCACGTCTATCAGGACAGGCGCTTTCTCATGCAGGAAACCGACCTGCTGGCCCGCTGGGTCAACAAGCTGGCCCGGGGTGAGGAGCAAGACATCTGATACCTCAGCCGTCCGCTTTCCGCTCCTTTCCGGCATCCGCGAACCGCGGTAAGAACGGCGCTAACTTCCATGAATCCGCTGGTCACACCCCCTGATGATGGAAAAACCCGTATCCGCAGGTCGGACTTCAGTCCGACATTTCTCCATTATGGCGGCTATTGTCGGGCTGAAGCCCGCCCTACGGTCTTTCCGGCATCCGCAAACCGCAGCAGAAACGGCGCCAGAAACCGCTCGCTCTCCTTTGAATACTCCCGCTCGGCCCGGTATATGGTCAGCTCCTTTTCCTCGTACTTCAGTTCGGTGCGGCTGAACAGCAGCGCCGCCACCTTGGCCCTGTTCCTCGCGTAGCCTTTCAGATTGATCCTGCGCGAAAGAAACAGGCCTGATTTCCCGGCTTCTTCACGAATCTGCGCCACCGCCATCACCGGCAGCAACAAGTACAGCCGGCCGTCATCCGACAACAGCTTTGCGGCACAGGCCAGCAGTTCCGGATAGGCCAATTCATCTGTGTGGCGGGCCAGCTTTCTGAGATCGTCGGACGATTTGCTGTGCCGCTGGAAAAAGGGCGGGTTGCTGATGATCAGGTCGAAGGATTCATTGCAGGTTGCTGCATATTTGCGGATATCCGCGTGGACAGCCTGAAGATGCACATTCCAGGGACTGTTCCTGAAGTTGCTGCGGGCCTCCCCGAAGGCTTCCCTGTTCAGCTCCACTGCCGTGACCGATCCTGCACCCAGCTGGGCCGCCATCAGCGCCAGCAAACCCGTCCCTGTTCCAATGTCGAGAACCTTTTCTCCGCTCATGACGGGCGCCATGGCGCCGAACAGGGTGGCGTCGGTGCAGACCTTCATGCCCGACTGCCCCTGCTGCACAGAGAATTGCTGAAAACGAAATACTGACACGCCTGCCCGCTTTCCGGTTGTGATTCGATGAGCCGCGTACAATACTACGGCCCATGCACCAACTCCAGAATACCGATACAGGAAACCGGACATTACTCGCCATCGGCCACGTCTGGCCCGAACCGCAATCTTCGGCCGCGGGCGGTCACATGCTGTCCCTGCTGCGCATGTTCCGCGACCGCGGCTACCGGGTGGTCTTTGCCTGTTCGGCCCAGCGTTCGGCACACATGGCCGATTTGGAGAAGGAAAACATCCAGGGTGCCGATATCCTGCTCAACGATTCGGGTTTCGATACATTCGTTTCCGGTCTCCGGCCCGACATCGTGCTGTTCGACCGCTTCATGACGGAAGAGCAGTTTGCCTGGCGGGTGGAGCAGGCCTGTCCGGATGCATTGCGGATACTGGACACGGAAGACCTGCAGTGCCTGAGAAAAGCCCGCTGGCAAGCACTAAAGGAAAACCGGCCGCTGCAGCGGGAAGACCTGTTCAGCGATGTGGCCAGGCGCGAGATCGCGGCCATCCTGCGCAGTGATCTCTCGCTCATCATTTCCGACCATGAAGTGCGGCTGTTGCAGGATACCTTCGGGGTCGATCCCGTCCTGCTCCATCATCTGCCCTTCATGGTGGATCTGATGCACCTGCCGCCTT
>DRLF01000256.1 GCA_011051425.1 Thiolapillus brandeum
AGAGGAAACTACACCGCCTGTAATGAATATGTATTTTGTCATCAAACCGAAGAAATGGTGGCCAAAAGAAGGAATACCAGACGGGAGAGAACAGTAACAGATAGGAAGACTTCCCTCAATGAATAAAGCGGGTCTGCAGCCCGCCCATGAGGGTCTTTGTCGCAATATTTCTAGCCTGTTCCTAAAAACTAGCCTATAGTGACAAGTCCGCGCCGAACAAACCCGGCTCGGCTCCGGGCACATAACGATTCACACGCCCTGTGACGATGCCCTGAATAAACACAATCCATACAAAGGAGTTTTCTATGTCTAAATTTACGAAATTGCTTGGTGCAACCGCCATTGCCGGCTTCGCCGCACTTTCCATGTCTTCCGCAAGCGCCTGGTGGGGTCCTTGGGGCGATCGTGGATACAACAACAATAGCTGGGACAACATGGGTGACTGGCTGGGCGATGGCTCAGGTGACGCCAATTTCAACATGGGCTTCAGCGGGCGTGGCAGTGGCAGCGGCTATGGCCGTGGCTATAACCGCTACGACAACCGTTACTATGGTGGCTATGCTCCCTATGGCTACGGCCCCGGATACGGCTATGCCCCTTATGGCGGCGGCCCCGGCTATGGCTACGGCTATCCCCCTCCCGGCGCTATGCCTCCTCCAGGAGCTCCCCAGGCCGCCCCTGCAGCTCCCGCAAAATAAGGACTGCAGAACAGCCGATAGCCTTGGCGCAGGGAAGCGCCAGCACAAGGCAATCAAAACCATCGCCCTGAAAAGGCCGGTGGTTTTTTTGTGCAAAATCGGTTCCAAAAGTTTCATTTCAGAAAATTGTTTCGTAAGCAAGTATTGATCTGGATCAGATTTACCGACAAAATACACCTCAATTCCTTCGAACCCGCCGACAGCAGAGAAGCCCATTGCCCCAAAGTAAGGTAATTTCCCTGAACAAACTGAAGGTCGCATGTAAAAACTGCGGACTTGCCAAGCTCTGTCTGCCACTTGGTCTCGAAAGCGGTGATATCGATCAACTCGATGCCATCGTGCAACGCAACCGCCCCCTTCAACGTGGCGGACATGTCTTTCAGACCGGCGACAGGTTCCGCAGCATCTATGTGGTAAAGACAGGCACGATCAAGACCTATACCCAATGTCCGAATGGCACAGAACAGGTGGTGGGCTTCCATCTTCCCGGCGAAGTGGTTGGCCTGGACGGCATCGAATGCAGCAAGCACATCTGTTCGGCCAAGGCACTGGAGACCACAGCAGTTTGCGAAGTCCCTTTCCAGCACCTTGAAGAACTGACATCGACCATACCCGATCTGCAGCATCAGCTGTTCCGCCTGATGAGCCGAGAAATCACAAAGGAAACAGGCCTGATGGTTCTGCTCGGCAAAAGCACGGCAGAAGAACGCCTCGCAGCATTCCTGCTCAGCCTTTCCGTGCGTTTCCATAACCGTGGTTTCTCCGCCACGGAATTCAATCTGAGCATGTCCCGTCAGGAAATCGGCTCCTATCTCGGGCTGGCGCTGGAAACGGTTAGCCGCCTGTTCACACATTTCCAGGATGAAAAAATCCTGCTGGTGGATCGCAAGCACATACAGATTCTTGATATGGATCTTCTCTATGATCTGTTGTCCAACCAGACCACCTGCCTGGACAAACTGGGCGCTCCCAGCTAGGGAACGCCCATTCCATGCCCATGAAACCGGACATGCAATTGAATACCACATCAGCTGTCATGTGCCGGAATTGCGCGCTCTATCAGACCGCCCGTGTCCTGGGGCTGGAAACACCCGACTGCAGTTCCCTCAACCGCATCGTTCTGCGCAACCACCCGGTTAGCAAGAATGAAGTGTTGTATGCGGAAGGCGAACCTTTCCGTTATCTTTATCTGATACATTCGGGTTCCTGCGTCAGCGACGCCACCATCCTGGGCCACAGCCGGGTCATGGGGTTTTACCTCCCAGGAGAAATTGCAGGCATCGAGAATATCGGCCAGGCGACCTGCAACCACACGACCCGCGCCCTGGAAAAAGGCACTATCTGCCAGCTTGATTTCAGTGCCCTGGACAAAACACTGACACAGAGCGAACTGATCAATGTACAGAAATATCTGCTGGGATCAGCGGCGCAGCACGCCAGACAACTCCAGTGGGAACGCTCGCTGACAGGCATGCAAACCGCCGAACAGCGCGTCGCCGCTTTCCTGCTCAATATCGCCAGCCGCCTGGATTCCCACGGCTTTCATGCTCTACGGTTCCGTCTTCCCATGTCCCGGGAAGCGATCGCCGATTATCTCGGCCTGGCGATGGAAACCGTCATTCGCACCCTGAAAAATCTGCAGCATCAGTCCCTGATCTCAATCAGAGCCAAAAACATCGAAATAACAGACGAAACAGCACTGAATACCTTGCTTACAAGCTAAATTCATAGACTAACGTTATCTTTCCATCCGACAGTTTTATGGCCTGATCGATATCTGACCGTCTTTTTTTTACATACACCTGATGAAAGTCAATTTAAATACAAAAAACTGACATTTCTCATATAACCTATCTGCATTCTTTGTATAATCCTGACGGTCGGGAACCTTTTTTATTGAAACAGGTCGGCGTATATCTTTGTGCGCCAGATAATGCAGTATCTGATGCAATAGAAAAAGGCTTCCGCGATACGTGAATTTAAAGCTTCTGGGTTGTTTTTTTCGAAATCTGAATTGGGAGGTTTTCGTGGAAGAAACGAAATATAACTTTGACGTCGTCCGATGGTTTGCCGTCATGGCGGTCGTCTATCTAGTAGTAGGAACCCTGGTGGGAACCTACATCGCATCGGAACTGGCCTGGCCGTTCCTGAACTTCGATATCGCCGAAATCACTTTCGGTCGTTTGCGTCCCCTGCACACCAACGCGGTTATTTTCGCATTTGGCGGCTGTACACTGTTTGCTTCGGCTTTCTACAGCGTACAACGGACAGGCAGCACCTCCCTGTGGAGCAACAAGCTGGCCTGGTTTACATTCTGGGGCTGGAACCTGATCATCGTCGCTGCCGTCATCACTCTTCCACTGGGCATCACCCAGTCCAAGGAATATGCCGAGCTGGAGTGGCCTATCGATCTGGCCATCGCCGTTGTCTGGCTGGCTTTCGGTCTCAACTTCATCATGACCATCGCCAAGCGCAAGACCAGTCACATCTATGTGTCCAACTGGTTCTTCATGGGCATGTTTGTCATGATCACCTATCTGCACGTGGTAAACAGCTTGGCCATCCCCGTCAGCATGTTCAAATCCTACTCCATTTTCTCAGGCGTTCAGGATGCCATGATTCAGTGGTGGTGGGGTCACAACGCGGTGGGTTTCTACCTGACTGCGGGCTTCCTGGGTATCATGTACTACTTCGTACCCAAACAGGCCT
>DRLF01000257.1 GCA_011051425.1 Thiolapillus brandeum
CCCCACGTCGTTCAGATCGGCATCCAGATTGCCCTTGCAATTGGTTTGCGCGGCTTCGTCATTGACGCTGGCAGTAGAACCGTTCATCGCACTGTAGACAACCCTGGCTTTGGCTGCCGTACTGGTAAAATGCACGCCATATCCGCTGCCGGCTGCCGCCTCGCTCCCCACCACGGAGTTTAAGATACCGCCGCTGCCATTGCCCCGGAACTCCGCACCGATGGCATTGCCAGTGCCGGCGTTCTCGCCACTTATTTCCGAATCCTTGACAAGGCTGAATCGCTCACCGGGGTCAATCTCCTCGATGATCACACCATAAGCAGTCAGGCTGCCACTGGCTGTCGCATCAATCCTTGAGTTCAACACGTTGATCTCTACGCTTCTCAGGAACACGCCCACCGCGGAGTCGCAGTTGTTGGTGGTATGGACATGCAACCGGTTCACAATAGCACCGTATTCACTGTTCTCAGCCATGAACCCCCTGCAATGATTGTTGCCATCGATCTCCAGCCAGACCCGTTCCAGGCGGGCATCAGCAACATTTTTCAGATAGATCCCCATGCTGGTTGTTGCGTCACCACCCACCTTGATGGTGACGTGATCGAGATCGGGCGCCACATCACTCCCGGCGGAAATATTCTCCCCGGCATAGCCGGTGGTCCATGCCTGTCCCGCAATGCCGTTGTTGAGCACCGTGAGGTGGGACAACACGCTGCTCATTGAACCTTTCACCAGCGCCGCATCCACCACAGTGGACGCGCCCCGCGCTCCGCTCAGAATGGTCATGTTCCAGCCTGAACCCTGGATGTCCACGAAAGGTTTCATCACCAACTGTTGGCTTCCCAGGTCGTACCAGCCTGGCGCGATGCTGACCAGGCAGCGATTGCCGTTGCTGGGTACCCCGCACCAGCTGTTGACTTCGTTGAGCGCCTGGATGGGTGAAGTGTAGTCACCCCCCTGGGGCGCCACCCAGGCGATATTGGCCATGCCACTCACCTGGGCACAGACGCCGAGAAAGCCGCTGCTGGTACTGATACACAGAGGTGCCGTTTGAGGCGGGACATTGTTCACATCGGGGAAACGCACTTCTCCTGCCACGTTGAGGCCTACGATGCCCTGCCCCATGGCCGCTGAAGTCACACAAAGTCCTCCTATGCACAGAAACAGCCTCACCCACCGTCGGATTTGCATCTTCCTGCTATTCATACCGTCACCCTCTGCTGCAATATTTCCACTTTCCATTTTGAAACATATAGACCATTTCCAACCTTCACGAAAGAGCGGTCCACCTGTCGTTTTTGACCTGAATCAGCTACCATTGCAAAACTTTGAAATCAGCAGGTTCACCTCATGTCATCGCTTATCTGCGGCTCCTTTGCCTACGACACCATTATGGTGTTTCACGACCATTTCAAGAATCACATCCTGCCCGAGCAGGTGCATATTCTGAATGTCTCCTTTCTCGTGCCGGATATGCGCAGGGAGTTCGGCGGCTGTGCGGGAAACATCGCCTACAACCTGAAGCTGCTGGGCGGTGAAGGCGCGCCCATGGGGACGGTAGGCACGGACTTCACCCCCTATGCCGACTGGATGGACAGGCAGGGCATCAGTCGTGAGTATCTGCGGATCATCGATGGTGAATACACCGCCCAGGCCTATATCACCACGGATCAGGACGACAACCAGATCACGGCATTTCATCCTGGCGCCATGAACCACTCCCACCTGAACAAGGTCAGCGATACTGCGGGTGTGACCCTGGGACTGCTGTCTCCCGATGGCCGCCAGGGCATGATCGAACATGCCGAGCAGTTTGCCGAAGCCGGCATACCCTTCATCTTTGATCCCGGTCAGGGCATGCCCATGTTCGATGGCGAAGACCTGCTGCGTTTCGCCGAACAGGCCAGTTGGCTGGCCTTCAACGATTACGAAGCCAAGCTCATGCAGGAACGCACGGGAAAAACCATCGAAGCACTGGCGGGGCAGGTACAGGCCATCATCGTAACCCGCGGTGGTGAAGGTTCCAGCATTTTTACCGATGGCAGGGAGATCGTGATTCCCAGCGCGAAAGCGGCATCGCTCGAAGACCCCACAGGCTGTGGGGATGCCTACCGCGCCGGCCTGTTGTACGGTTTGCAGAACGGAATGGACTGGGAAACCACCGGCCGCATCGCCTCTCTCATGGGCGCAATCAAGATCGAACATGCCGGCACCCAGAATCACCGTTTCACGCTGGATGAATTCAAGGCAAGATTCAACGAATCTTTTGGCTATTCGTTTTAACACAAGGTAAACAGACATGGGCCATACCCACGGTGACGAAAAATTCCTACCCCTGAAAATCGCTATCCTTACGGTTTCCGACAGCCGTACCGAAGAAACGGACAAGTCCGGCGGCTATCTCAAAGAAGCCGTGCAGGAGGCAGGCCACGTATTCGTGGACAAGCAGATCGTCCCGGATGATATCTACCAGATGCGCGCTGCATTTTCTGCCTGGATTGCCGATCCCGGTGTGGAAGTCATCATCGCCACCGGCGGCACCGGCGTCACCGGCAGAGACAGCACACCGGAGGCTGTAACGCCTTTGCTGGACAAACAGGTGGAGGGCTTTGGTGAGCTCTACCGCCAGATCTCCTTCGAGGAAATCGGCGCATCCACCCTGCAGTCCCGCACGGTCGCCGGCCTGGCCAATGGCACCTTCGTGTTCTGCGTACCCGGCTCCACCGGCGCCTGCCGCACCGCCTGGACAAAGATCCTTCAGCCTCAGCTGGATATCCGCACCCGCCCCTGCAATTTTGCTGTACTCATTCCCCGTCTGATGGAGAAGTAAGATGTCCGGATGCGACTGCACCCCAACGGTTTCCGACCTCAAACCCTATGAAGAAGCAGTGGAACTGCTGCTGTCCCATGCAAAGCCCCCGACCGCCACGGAAGAACTGGAACTCCATGACGCCCTGGGACGGGTGCTGGCTGCACCGGTAAGAAGCAGCATCAATGTTCCCGGCTGGGACAACAGCGCCATGGACGGATACGCGGTACGCGTGGCGGATATTCCCGCCGAAGGTACCAGTCTCAGGATCTCCCAGCGCATTCCCGCCGGCGTGGCTCCCCAGCCCCTGGAGCCGGGAACGGCTGCACGCATCTTCACCGGCGCCCCCGTACCGGAAGGCGCCGACGCCGTGGTCATGCAGGAGCTGACCTGCCAGCAGGACGACGAAGTCATCATCAATACCGTTCCCCAGGCCGGCGCCCACATCCGGCGCACAGGCGAGGACATCCGCCAGGACGAAGAAATCATCCAGCCCGGCGTGCGCCTGCTGCCCCAGCACCTGGGCCTTGCCGCATCCGTGGGTGTGGGCAAACTCAGCGTATTCCCACGCCCTCGGGTGGCGGTACTGGCCAGCGGTGACGAGCTGCAGATGCCGGGCGAACCTTTGAAACCCGGCATGATCTACAACTCCAACATTTTCACCGTGGCAGGCATGCTGCGTGCCCTGGGCTGCGAGGTCATCGACCTTGGCCAGGTGGAAGACACCCTGGAGGCCACCAAGCAAGCCTTGCTGGATGCCGCTGGCCAGGCCGACCTGGTCATCGCTTCGGGTGGCGTGTCCGTTGGCGAAGAAGATC
>DRLF01000258.1 GCA_011051425.1 Thiolapillus brandeum
GGTCGTGGCTGTCTGACAGAATACAGATTTTCATGGGGTTTCCTGCTCTCACGGGGAGAGGGGCAATGGGTCAGAAATGGGGTTTTTCCGGTTCTTTTTCATACATGGCCACCGAATCGGTGATTTCCTTGCGGGCGGCGTCTGCCCCTTCCCAGCCCTGTACCCGCACCCACTTGCCTTCGTCCAGGTCCTTGTAGTGTTCGAAGAAGTGGGCCATGCGCTCCATCAGTTCTTTGGGCATGTCGTCCACGTCCTTCACGTGGGACCAGCGGTCGGTGATGTCGTCGGCAGGCACGGCCACCACCTTGGCGTCGTCGCCAGATTCGTCGGTCATTTTCAGCACCGCCACGGGGCGGCAGCGAATCACCGAGCCGGGAATCAGGGGGAAGGCCGTGGGCACCAGCACGTCGCAGGGGTCGCCGTCGTCGGACAAGGTGTGGGGGATGTAGCCGTAGTTCACCGGGTAGCGCATCGCCGTGCGCAGGATGCGGTCCACGAACATGGCGCCGGATTCCTTGTCCACCTCGTACTTCACGGGCTCGGCATTGGCCGGGATCTCGATGATGACGTTGATTTCATCGGGAACATTGTTGCCCCGGGTTACGCGGTCAAGATTCATGTTGTATCACTCCTGGTTATAGTCGTTTTGTCAGGGGGCGGAAAGGCAAAAAGCCGGCCCGAAGGCCGGCTTCCGGTCTTGCAACCGCTTCAGCTTACAGCTCTTCGGCGTGCTTGGACAAATAGCTGGCGACGCCATCCGGCGTATCCTGCATGCCTTCATCACCTTCCTTCCAGCCCGCAGGGCAGACCTCGCCATGGGTCTCGTGGAATTGCAGGGCATCGATCATGCGGATCATTTCGTCGATGTTGCGCCCCAGGGGCAGATCATTGACCACCTGATGACGCACCATGCCTTCCTTGTCAATGAGGAAGGAGCCGCGGAAGGCCACTGCGCCATCGGGGGTTTCCACGTCATAGGCTTTGCAGATGCCATGGGTCATGTCCGCCACCAGAGGATAGCGCACGGGACCGATGCCGCCTTCATTGACGGGGGTGTTGCGCCAGGCGTTGTGGGTGAAGTGGGAGTCGATGGAGACGCCGATGACTTCCACGTTGCGCTTGGTGAATTCGTCCAGGCGGTGATCGAAGGCGATCAGCTCAGAGGGGCAGACAAAGGTGAAATCCAGCGGATAGAAGAAGACCACGGCGTACTTGTCCTTGGTGTGGTTCTTCAGGTTGAAATCGTCGATGATGCTGCCGTCACCCATAACGGCTGGGGCGGTAAAGTCAGGTGCCTCGCGGCCTACCAGTACTGACATAATGTTCTCCTAGAGTTTTTCGGTTTGTTGTTATCTGAGGCCGGAAAAATCGCTTCCCGGCTTCAGGTCGAATCGGTTTTCCAGGTCCAGCTCACGGATCAGCTGATCCACGGCGCCCTGGCCATGAATCTTCTGGACTTCGGCCAGGATCATGCGCACGGAATTGCGGTTGTAGCCGCTCTTGAATTGCAGCTGTACCTCGATGAGTTCCCTGGCCCGGTCCAGTTTCATGTGCAAGCACTGCCTGCCCCGCGGGGCAGGCAGTCCCGGTCAGATTTCGAAATCGGCCAGCTTGCGCGGAACAGCAATGCCTTTCATGGTGACGTAGCGGGGCATGCCGTTGTCGTCGTATTCCGGATAGGCCTCGCCCTGGATCAGGGGGTAGAGGTACTCCTTGCAGCCATCGGTGATGCCGAAACCGTCTTCGGTGATGAATTCCATGGGCATCATCTTTTCCACGTTGGCCACCTCGGACAGGGGCGCCATGCCAATGCTCCACTTGTAAGGAGAAGAGGACTCGCGCACCACCGTGGGCATGATGGAGTTGTGGCCTTCCAGGGCCATGTTCACCGCAGCTTCACCCAGTGCATAGGCCTGCTCCACATCGGATTTGGACGCCAGGTGACGGGCGGCGCGCTGCAGGTAGTCGGCCACGGCCCAGTGGAACTTGTATCCCAGGGCCTCTTTGATGATATTGGCGACCACGGGAGCGGCGCCGCCGAGCTGGGCGTGACCGAAATCGTCGCGGGTGCCCTGCTCAGCGAGGAACTTGCCGTCGGGCCAGTGGCAGCCTTCGGAAACCACCACGGTGCAGTAGCCGAATTCCTTGACCTTGGCATCCACGGCGGCCAGGAATTTTGCCTGGTCGAATTCCACTTCCGGGAACAGGGTCACCACGGGAATGCCATAGTCTTCCACCAGGGCGCCGGCGGCGGCGATCCAGCCCGCGTGACGGCCCATGACCTCGATGACAAAGATCTTGGTAGAGGTTTTTGCCATGGAACGCACGTCATAGCTGGCTTCCAGGGTGGAAACGGCGATGTACTTGGCCACGGAGCCGAAACCCGGGCAGTTGTCGGTGATGGGCAGGTCGTTGTCCACGGTCTTGGGCACGTGGATGGCCTGGACAGGGAAACCCATTTTTTCGGAAAGCTGGGAGACCTTGAAGCAGGTATCGGCAGAGTCGCCGCCGCCGTTGTAGAAGAAATAGCCGATGTTGTGGGCCTTGAACACCTCGATGAGGCGCTCGTACTCGCGCTTGTTGTCTTCCAGGCTCTTGAGCTTGTAGCGGCAGGAGCCGAAGGCGCCGGAGGGGGTTGTTTTCAGGGCGGCGATGTCTTCAGCGGATTCCTGATTGGTGTCGATAAGATCTTCCGTGAGGGCGCCGATGATGCCGTTGCGGCCCGCGTACACATTGGCGATCTTGTCGCTGTGCTTGCGCGCAGTTTCGATCACGCCGCAAGCGGATGCGTTGATAACGGCGGTCACGCCACCGGATTGTGCATAGAAAGCATTCTTTGCTGTCATGATAACTCCCTCATTAACTTAGGATTTTGATTGATGTATGGAATTCTGTGTCCAGGCCTCAGATCTTGCCCTGTTCCTTGGCGTCGTGGTCTGCCTGGGTCTGCAACAGGGAGACGATGCATTCGCTGAGATCGTCATACTCATGCACCCCAGTGCCGTACTGCTGGTAACCGCGGTAGAAGAACTGACAGCGGTAGCGCCGGTCGCCGGATTTGAAGATCACGAAATTGCAACCGTCCTTTTGCCAGTAGACCACGGGACAGGTGCTCAGCTCCCGGTCCGCGGGAGAGAGGCGGATCTCCGCGTCCGCGTATTCAAAGGGCACGTCTTCCCCGTAGCGTTCTTTCAGCGTGGTCTTGATGATCCATTCTTCGCTTTTACCATAGTCGGGAATTGTTGCCATGATGCGTCGATAACCTGCTGAAAATACCGTTTTGTGTCAAAAAATCGCAGAAAATCAGGAGCTTTGAAGGTTCCTTGGTTGACATTGCCGGTCAACTGCGATTAGCTATGCATCAAAATGGTTGTTGGTCTGGATAATCTCGCCAATTATAAAGGAAAAACCCGAGGCGGGATATATGCCAGTCCCACGTTGATCTGCTCTATAAGGACAATGCGCGCATGAGGATTATTTTACTGGGGCCGCCTGGCTCGGGAAAATCCGCTATCTCCCGGAAAGTAGCCGACAAATACGGTCTTCCTGTAGTTAGTGTCGAAGAAGTGGCTGAAGAACTCTCCGCCATGGCTCAGGAGGATGATGACCTTGGACGCCTGGCCAGGGACTCCATCGGCTCAGGACGGGTTTCCGATGATGTGTGCAACATTGTCATCCGGCGGGTGCTGGGCAAAGAGGAGCTTGCCCCGGGTTTTGTCCTGGTCGGCTACCCCAAGGACGTTGCCCAGGCTGAATTCATGGAACAGGCCCTGAATCAGATGCGCCGGCCCCTGGATCTGGTGTTGATGATCGATATTGACCGTGATGAACTCATGGAGCGCCGGGTGGGACGCATCGATTGTGATGCCTGTGGCTCCCACTACAATCTCTATGTCAATCCGCCATTGGTAGAAGGCGTTTGCGATATGTGTGGTTCCCGGGTAAGCCGGCGTCCCAGGGGTTATGAAGAAAATATTGCCAACCAGTTGCGTGAATATGACGTGGCTGTGCAGCCGGTACTGGATTTCTACCGGAAGCTGGAAAAGCTGCGCCTGGTGGATGCCAATGGTACCGAAGACGAACTGTGGGAAGGCGTACAGGAGGTTATTGACAACACGACGCCTCTGGAGCTGGAGCCTCTTCCTGCTGAGCCTGAAGCAGAAAAGCCTGAAGAGCAGGCTGCGTCCGAAGCAACAAAAAAGAAAGTGACCGGGGAATCCTCAGCTACGAATAAGAAAAAGCCAGCGAAAAAAACGGCAGCCAGGAAAGCGGCGGCTAAGACAGTGAAAAAACCTGAGGCAAAGAAAACAGTAAAGAAGAAGGTGGCAAAGAAAGCCGCCAAGAAGAAAGCTGTGAAAAAGATCCCTGCCAAGAAGGCCGCACCGGCAAAGACTGCGGGTAAGAAAAAGGTAGTGAAGAAGCCGGTTGTCAAGAAAAAGCCAGCAGCGAAGAAGTCTGCGAGCAAGAAAAAGGTGACGGCAAAGAAGTCCGTGAGCAAGAAAAAAGTAGCGGCAAAAAAATCTGCAAGCAAGAAAAAAACGGTCAGCAAGAAGAAGGTGGCGGCCAGGAAGCCGGTCTCCAAGAAAGCCGCTTCCAGGAAGAAGATTGTCAAGAAGGTCACGGCGAAAAAAAAGGTGGCAAAAAAAAAGCCGGCCAGCAAAAAGCCGCTGAAGAAATCCGTCAGCAAGAAAACCACTACCGGAAAAAAGGTGGTAAAGAAAACGCCCGGCAAAAAGAAAGTAGTAAAGAAGTCCGTAAAGAAAGCGCCACTCAAAGCTTCCAAGAAAAAGGTGGCAAAGAAGAAGGTGGTAAAGAAAACCGTAAAAAAGAACGTGGCGAAGAAAAAACGCTAGGCAGGCTGGCCAAACAGGTCAAGGGCTTTTGGCGGAAGCTGGTTCACTGACACGGCCGTGCGTGGTGCTGTTGGGCTTCAGACGGTAGATGAACACGCCTGGTCCCTGTTCGGGCTCGATACGAATCACTGGCTTCAGTCCCCGCTGTGTCAGCACCTGGTAGAGGTGGCTTTCCTCCCGCTTTTTCCCACTACGCACAAAGGCATAGTCAAAGTCCTTGAGCCAGGTCTTCCCGGGCCTGAATCGCTGAAAATACAGTCGCTTATTACTATTCCTGTTTGCATACCAGGAAACCCTTTCCCGGTGATAGTCTGTCACAATGCGTGATTGGTCGGGGATGTTGGCCCTGGCCCAGTCTGCGGCCTGCAGAATATAGGCCTTGGGAGCAGAAGAGCCATACAGGCTGTCCCCCACGAGCAGCAGTATGCCGAGCAGGACCGCTGTCAGCCAGGCTCCCCCGCGGTTCTCTTCCCGGTACTTTCTATGCAGTTCCTCCAGGGCGAAGACCACTACGGGCAGCA
>DRLF01000259.1 GCA_011051425.1 Thiolapillus brandeum
ACGTTGGGAAGCATCTTGAGAACGAAGCGTGCCGTTGCCATGAGCGCGCCGGTATTGCCTGCGCTGACGCAGGCATCGGCAGTACCAGCCTTGACCAGGTCCAGGGCAACGCGCATGGAGGAATCCTTTTTCTTGCGCAGGGCCTGAGACGGCAGTTCGTTCATGCCCACTTCCTGGGAAGCCGCATGAATACTGAGATTGGCCGGCATCTTTCCGCCGGGAATATACTGCCGGATGGCCTCTTCCCTGCCCACCAGAATCAGCACCTGATTGGGATGCTCTTTCAGGTAGTTCAACGCAGCGGGAACGACCACGGATACACCGTGATCGCCACCCATTGCGTCCAGGGCAATCGTGATTTTTTCGGTCACAAAAAGAAACTCCGGAAATTCACGCCGGAGTCGGGTCCAACACCAGGTGCTGCATCTTCAGTCGCTGACAACCTTGCGACCGCGATAGAAGCCGTCCGGGCTTACGTGGTGACGCAGATGTGTCTCACCGGAAGTCGGGTCGATGGACAGGGTTTCTGACTTGAGGCTGTCGTGGGAACGACGCATGCCTCGACGGGATGGGGTTTTACGACTTTTCTGTACGGCCATGGGGCTATCTCCTGCAATTTCTCAATTGTCGTTCCTGTCAGTTCTCAGACTGGCAAGAATGGCGAAAGGGTTTTCCTCTTTCGGTTCGGTTTCTGGCAGGTCGTGTTCTTGCACGCCTTCCTGCCGGTTGCAATGCTGTTCTTCATGTCGCGGGGACGAAGGAATGCCAAGCATCAACTCGTCCTCGATCAGTTGAGCAATATCCAGATACTCGCCTTCTTCGATCATCAAGGGATCCAGTGCTTCAGGCAACTGCTCTGCTTCGAGCAGCCCCCGCACCGGTGTCAGGCAGGTCTTGCTTTCGATCTTCAATACCATATCCGACAGGCAACGCTGGCATTCCAGCGTCAGATCCGCGTCGACATTCAGCATGATGAGCAATCTGCGGCGCTCATCTTTGCCGAACGTCAAAACAAACGCCGCTTCTCCATTGGCATTAGCCAGAAGCGGCGCCAGGCGCGGCAACGAATCCAGTTTCAAACGGCCTTCCAGAGTTTCTCCCTGTTCGGCCAGACGCCACGGATCTACACGATCGGGAATACGCTGCAACATAAGCGGCGTATGATATTGAAATTCGTCTTTCAGGTCAAAGGGTTTTCCTTATAGACAGCGGGAACTTATGCGGCCTGTTCTGCAATATCGTCCAGAATGCTCCCACCCTTCTCCTTGTGGCAGCCATGATCAGATTCCTGACCCCGGCGAACCAGATCGGCAAGACTTATTTCTTCAAGAAATTCATAGATTTGCCTGCTAAGGTCGTCCCACAGACTGTGAGTCAGGCAACGCTGCCCGCCCCGGCAATCCTCTTTACCCTGACAGCGGGTGAACTCCACCCATTCGTCGACGGCACAGATAATGTTCGCGATGGATATTTCATCGGCTTCTCTGCCGAGAAAATATCCCCCACCCGGACCGCGTACGCCACGTACCAGCTTTTTGGCCCGCAAGGCGGCAAACAGCTGCTCCAGATAGGAAAGGGAAATACCCTGATTTTCTGAAATATCAGAAAGGGTGACGGGGCCATCCTGGCCATTCAGTGCCAGATCCAGCATGGCTGTTACCGCATAGCGGCCTTTTGTAGAAAGTCTCATGTTCTCAACTCCTCTGTATTTTGTGAGTGATTATAACTTAGTAAAATACTAGGTAATTAAGAATATCATTAACCATGCTTTTTAGTCAAGAATTCATCTTCGAGCAGAAAAGCGTGTCCCTGTGCCTTGCAGAAAGACAGCCATTTGGACAGGAACACATTGATTTTCCACTTGTTGTACAGACTGGGATGGTGGTAATTGGCCTCGATGGGCAATACATGTTGCCGGAGACTGATGACTTCGATCTGACGCGCATCATGATAGACACGCAACAGCGCATCCGGATCGGCAAGCTGCCCTTCTTCGTGGGAGAAGTAATAGGTCAGATGAACAACACTGGTGTAGGGCGTCTGTTCCAGTATCTCGAGATAGAGATCCATGTGCCCCGGACGGCAGGAAGCGTGCAAGCCCCGCAGGTTTTGTAACTGGGGCGCCAGAGAAAGCAGCAGCTGATAATTTTCCTCACACAGGTCGAGAAGCTTTCCCACGGTAGGCAGGTAATCCAGCAGCCGGTCGGCACGTGAAATCCAGGGGTATTGCATGGCAGGGGGTTATCCACTCACCGTCGAAGCCTGCCTGTCATCGAACATCGGCAAGATCCCCGGAAAGGGAGAAGACATGGTAAGGCAGGAAGCCGAATCGGGGAAAACGGCTGCCCGCACATGCACTGGGCCGCGCATGTGCGGTGTGACAGTTCAATCAGGCGTCTGCAGAACCGGCACCGGCTTCTGACTCGGCTATCTGCTTGCGCACATCATCCATGTCCAGGCTTGAAGCCTGCTCGACCAGCTGGCGGAAAGATCCTTCCGGCAAGGCGCCTGCTTCGCTGTAGATGATGATCTGATCCCGGAAAATCATCAGCGTGGGAATGGAGCGGATCTGGAAGTGAGCGGCAATTTCCTGCTCGTCTTCGGTATTGATCTTTGAGAATACGACGTCGGGAAAATCTTCAGACACCTTTTCATAAGTGGGCGCGAAACTCTTGCAGGGACCACACCAGGGAGCCCAGAAATCGATGATAACGAAAGAATTGTTGTTGATGGTATCTTCAAAATTGTCTTTGTTCAGTTCTAAAACAGCCACGCAGGCCTCCTGATATACATTGTGTTTTTGTCAGTATAGCAAAAACCGGGGCATCACCCCGGCTTCCGCTCTGTTTCTGTCGTGGCTGTTCAGCTATCCAGGCCGGCAAAAATCCCATCCCGGATTTCGTCCACACTGCCCACGCCATTGACCTTGACGTACTTGAGCTTGCCGGCATCGGCTTCCTTGGAATAAAAATCGATCAGCGGTTCAGTCTGGTCATGATAGACACGCAGACGCTCTTTGACGGTGTCTTCCTTGTCGTCATCGCGCTGGATCAGGTCTTCACCTGTGACATCGTCTTTCCCTTCGACCTTGGGCGGATTGAAGATCACATGGTAGGTACGCCCGGACGGCAGATGCACCCGGCGACCGGACATGCGCTTGATGATTTCCTCATCGGGCACGTCGATTTCCACTACGGCATCGATTTCGATACCGGCTTCCTTCATGGCTTCTGCCTGGGGAATCGTGCGGGGAAAGCCGTCAAAAAGGTAACCGTTCTTGCAGTCATCTTCCTTGATGCGCTCTTTGACCATGCCCATGATAATGTCGTCGGAAACCAGTCCGCCATCATCCATGATCTTCTTGGCCGCTTTGCCCAGCTCGGTGCCCGCCTTCACGTGGGCACGCAGCATGTCACCCGTGGAAATCTGGGGAATATTGTATTTTTCCTTGATGTAGTTTGCCTGTGTGCCCTTGCCGGCACCCGGCCCACCTAAAAGTATGATTCTCATTTTGTTATACCCCCCAAACGGATAAATTAAGGTTTCAGTGTTCTGAGTGTGCCACAGCAGCAACGCCGTGAGTATTCGAGCCTGCAAATGACCGGATTTGCAGCGCTTATGATAACTCCCTTTCTGAAGCGGTTCACTTTGTACGGATTATCTCAACAGGGTCAAAACCTTGCTTCGCCTTTTTCCAGCGAAGTATGACGCGATATTCTTTTCCGTCATGCTCCATCCCGTCGATACGAATGTCATTACCGGCGGGAGAAGAGATGCTCGCATTGCGCAGGGAGACCAGGGAATCGTCCTTGACGAAGGCATTGTCGTAGCGGGAGATGGAAAAGCTCACCGTCTTTTCCAGCAGATTGCCCTGGTTGTCCCTGGCCACAAGACGGTACTGGTGCGCGCCGGCGGAAAAGTCCCCGAAATTGGTTGCGAAGGCGAAGCCGGAATTCAGGGAACCCGGATAATCCGGAAATTTTCCGGCGACATCCGGGCGCTTGCCGTTGTGATCCAATTGCCCGAACAGCGTTCCATCCCGATACAGGGTCAGCGAAGACAGGGGGTTCTTTGCAACCACCCAGCCGCGAAAGGTGCTTATGCCTGATTTTGTGTCACCATCGAAAGGTTCCTCGATGGCCATGCGGATGGGATCCTCTCCCGGCGCCGCAGGCCCGTACAACGCCTCTGCACCTGCGAGGTCATCCGCCTGCAGCGTATGGATTGCACCCACCGTCGGCTGCATGATGGCCGGCTTGCTCATTTCGTGAGCCAGCCCCAGGG
>DRLF01000260.1 GCA_011051425.1 Thiolapillus brandeum
CATTGGACAGGGGACGGATCATCGCTGCCGCAGCATCACCGCTATAACCGGCGAAACGCGGAGCTGCAGCCTTGCCTGACTCTACCGCCGATTCCTGCAGCGTGTTCCAGGCCCCGCAGTCGGCGCATTGCCCTGCCCATTTGGGAAAGCTGCCGCCACATTCACGGCACACGTACAATGTCTTTTCCCTGGCCATCAGCGCAGCCTTCTGCGTACCCGCGCCGTGATACCGCAGAAAAGGGTATAGGGGATGGTTTCAGCCGCTTCGGCAATGACACGGGCTGGCAGCCCCCTGCCCCAGAGGATCACCTCGTCACCGACCCGCGCCTGGGGCTGGGTACGCAGATCCACCATCAGGGTATCCATGGAAACCCGTCCTACCAGGGGCACCTCGGCGCCGTTGATCAGCACCGGGGTTCCGGAAGGCATTTCCCTGGGATAGCCATCCCCATAACCGGCAGCCACCACGCCCATGGGCAGGGTTTCGGGTGCCTGCCAGATGCCGCCGTAACCGACAGGTTCACCTTTTTGAACCGTCTTGGTGGAAATCAGGCGGGCGCAGAAAGTCATGGCCGGTTGCAGTTCATCCGCCAACACGGAAAAAGGCGAGGCACCGTAGAGCATGATGCCCGGCCGCACCCAGTCGGCATGGGTGGACGGCCAGCCCATGATGCCTGCGGAATTGGCGATGGAAAGGGGCAGATCCAGATCGGCTGTGGCTTCCCCGAAGCGCTGCACCTGCAACTTGGTCATCTCGTCTCCCAGGTCATCGGCATTGGCAAGATGAGTGAGCACGCCCGCGATACGGGATACCCCGGGCAGTGCCTCGAGCTGTGTGAGGAGCTCTTTTGTCCGGGAAGGTGAAAACCCCAGGCGGTTCATGCCGGTATCGAGCTTGAGCCACACCGGCACGGATTCGCTCAGGCGGACATTCTCGAGAAGCTGCAGCTGGGCATCGTGATGCACCACCAGCTCCACCTGCTGCTTCGCGGCCTGCGTCAGTTCTTCGGCATCATGGACCCCGGCCAGTACCAGCAGTGGCTTGTCCACACCGGCTTCACGCAACTGCACCGCCTCTCCCACCCGCGCCACGGCAAAGGCATCGGCATCCTGCAGGGCATTCGCAGCAGGCAGCACACCGTGACCATAGGCATCGGCCTTGATCACGGCCATCACCCTGGCGTTTGGCGCATGCCTGCGCACGACTGCCAGGTTGTGCCGCAGGGCGCCGGCGTCGATTTCAATCCAGGGGGAAAAAGGCATCGGGTGGGAAAATCTCAGTGTACGGGGTCGCCATACACCGGATTGATGTAGTTCTCGAACTTGGTGAACTGGCCGAGAAAGGTCAGGCGCACCGTACCGATGGGACCGTTGCGCTGCTTGCCGATGATGATTTCTGCCATTCCCTTGTCCGGGCTTTCCTCGTTGTAGACTTCATCGCGGTAGATAAACACCACGAGATCGGCATCCTGCTCGATGGCGCCGGATTCACGCAGGTCCGACATGATGGGGCGCTTGTTGGGGCGCTGTTCCAGGCTGCGGTTGAGCTGGGAAAGGGCGACCACGGGCACATTCAGTTCCTTGGCCAGCGCCTTGAGGCTGCGGGATATGGTGGAGATCTCATTGGTGCGGTTTTCACCACCACCGGGAATCTGCATCAGCTGCAAATAGTCGATGACGATCATTCCCAGCTTGCCACCCTGTTCCCGCATCAGGCGTCTCGCCCTGGCGCGGAGGTCCGTGGGACTGAGCGCCGGGGTATCGTCGATGAAAAGCTTGGTCTGGTTGAGAATATTGATGGCGGAGGTCAGGCGCGGCCATTCGTCATCTTCCAGCTTACCGGTGCGGATGCGATGGCCATCGATACGGCCCAGCGAGGAGATCATGCGCATGGTTAGCGCCTCGCCGGGCATTTCCATGGAGAATACCGCCACCGGCAGACCGGACTTGATAGCCGCATTTTCGGCGATATTCATGGCGAAGGTGGTCTTTCCCATGGAAGGCCGGCCGGCCACGATGACCAGATCGGCAGGCTGCAGCCCGGACGTCTTTTCATCGAAATCATCAAAACCGGTACTGATGCCGGTAATGGGATCGTCGTTGCTCTGCAGCTCCTCGATACGGTCGATAGCCTTGACCAGCAGTCCCTTGATGGCCTGAAAGCCCTCGCCTTCCTTCTGCCGCTGCTCGGCAATCTTGAATACCTTGGTCTCGGCGTTGTCCAGCAATTCGGCAACCTTGCGTCCTTCCGGGCGGAAACCGCTTTCTGCAATCTCGGTGCCCACACGAATCAGCTGCCGGGTGACCGAATGTTCCCTCACGATATCTGCATAGGCACGTATATTTGCCGCGCTGGGTGTGTCTTCCGCCAGAGAGGCCAGGTAGGGCAAACCTCCCACATCCTCCAGCTCCTCGCGCCGCTCCAGTTCTTCCGCCAGGGTAACCACATCGAAAGGCTTCTGTTCTTCGGCAAGAATACTGATGCAGGAGAAAATCAGCTGGTGCTCACGGCGGTAGAAGTCTTCTGTGCCCACCCGGTCCGCCACCTGGTCCCAGGTGCTGTTGTCCAGCATCAGGCCACCGACGACAGACTGTTCCGCCTGCACCGAATGAGGGGGGATACGCAGCTGCTCCACTTCCTGATCCGCTTCCGGATAGTCGGGAATGGGCTCGGACAAAGAGGGATCAAACGACATGCTGGAAGGTTACAGAAAAATACGCAGCTTGAGAACAGCGCAGCAACAAAAAAACAAAAAGCCACGACAAGACAATGCCTTATCGCGGCTTTTTAATTCAGAACAAGAGGATTGCCGTCAAACTCCAGCGGCAACACTCAAATCTGCACGGGACACCCGGTCTGCCGGATCACTCTTCGGCAACGATGACCACTTTCAGGGTGGCATTCACGTCAGGATGCAGATGCAGGACCACGTCAAAATCACCCGTGGCGCGCATGGGTCCGTCCGGCAGGCGGATCTCGTTCTTTTCGATCGCCACACCCGCTTCGGTGCAGGCGCGGGAAATATCCGCGGTGCCCACAGAACCGAAGAGCTTGCCCTCTTCACCCGCCTTGTGGCTGATGGTGACACCTTCCAGCGCTTCGACAGCGGCTTTCCTGGATTCGGCCACGGACAGTTTTTCCGCCGCCTCTTTTTCCAGCTCAGCCCGACGTTTCTCGAATTCGACGAGATTGTCCTTGGTGGCAGGAATCGCCTTGCCACCGGGAATCAGAAAATTACGGCCATAACCTGGCTTGACCGCCACCTTGTCACCCAGATCACCCAGGCCACTTATTTTGTCCAGAAGAATCACTTCCATTTTACTAGTACCTCATTAGGTCTCTTACTCGCCGCCGCTGGGCTTGCGAGCCCGGACTCTCGCCCGAAAATTCAACCAGCCATCAGCAAAGCCTGCTGCGGATACCGCGGTAAAACTCGCCGGCATGCCAATGACCAACAATATATAAAAACCGATCAACCACCCCTGGTTGGCCTTGAACTCCTGCACCAGGCCATGCACCAGGGCTACTCCCTGCAAAAAGAAAGCCGTCATACCCACCAGCGCCAGCTGTGACGCCAGGCCGGGCTTGTCCGACAGACTGCCGATCACCAGCAGTACCGGCACCAGGATCAGCAGCCAGTACCCCAACC
>DRLF01000261.1 GCA_011051425.1 Thiolapillus brandeum
CAACCGGATGGCTGGACTGTTGTTCCACTGCTGCTGCGATAGCCAGCAGTTCTTCGGCGGTGGAACCGTTCATGGGAAGAATCTCAGTGACGCTGAACCGTCCTTCGGTGAGCGTGCCGGTCTTGTCAAAAGCCATGACTTTAATCGTGCCCATGTTTTCCAGGTGCACGCCGCCCTTGATCAGCACGCCGTTGCGGGCTGCCTGGGCAATGCCGGAAAGCACGGCGGCCGGCGTGCCGATGGCAAGCGCACAGGGAGAAGCGGCGACCAGCAACAGCATGCCGGTATAGAAACTCCGTTGCCAGCTCATCCAGCTGAACAGGGGTGGCAGCAGAATGACCAGGGCGACCAGCACGAGTATGGCTGGAACGAAACGGCGTGTGAACTTCTGGGTAAACTGCTGGGTCGGGCTTTGCTGGCTCTGGGCGTTGGCAACCATTTCCATGACACGGTTCAGCGTGTTGTCCCTGGCCAGTTGGGTAACTTCGATATCCAGGGCAGCTTCCCTGTTGATGGTGCCGGCATAGACTTCGTCTCCCGGTCTCTTGGTGACAGGTGCGCTCTCGCCGGTGATGGGGCTCTGATCGATTGCGCTGGTTCCCAGAACAACCTGGCCGTCAACAGGCAGACGGTCACCGGGAGGAACGATGACTACATCACCTATGGCCAACTGGTCTACGGGTTCCACAACAATGTCTTCGCCGCGTCGTACTCTCGCGGTGTCCGGCATGAGTTCCGCCAGCGCGTTCACTGCATTGCGGGCGTGATCCAACGCATAGTGTTCGCCTGCATGTCCCAGACTGAAAAGGAAAAGCAGAAAAGCCCCTTCTGCCCATTCGCCAAGCAGGGCGGCGCCGGCAGCGGCTGCCAGCATGAGGATGTCCGTATCGAACTTTCCCCTGAGCAGTCCAGGGATGGCATGGGTAGCAATGTCATAACCGCCGGCCAGGTAGGCAACAAGATAGAAGGCCAGGGCGGTAGTTTCGCCAAGGCCGAGGAATGTCTCCCCGATCCAGCCGATAAGGAAGCAGATGCCGGCCAGGGCTACCAGGGCATAGGTCCAGATTTCCTGCAGGGCGTGAGGAAGAAAGGCAGGCGCGCTGCCATGGTCATGGCCATGTTCCTCTTCCTTTTCCGGAAAGGTTGAAGCATATCCCTGCTGCTGCATTAGCGTTTCGATAGTTTTCCTGTCCAGCAGTTCAGTGTCATAGGCGACGAACGCCAGCCCCGCAGCAGCATTGACGCTGGCATGCAGCATGCCGGGCAGTTTTTCCAGAGACCGGTTCAGAAGGTCGGCGGCATCGGCGGATAACGGGGTGTTGAAAGGAATGCGTTCATGACGATAGCGCTGCGTGAAAGCATTTCCGGTATCTCTGGCGATACGTTCAACCGCAGCCAGGGAGATCAGGTTGGGATCATAGTGAATGCACAGACGCGGTGGTTGCCCTTCCTTGATATGCGCCCGGTAGATGCCCTTGTGATGGATCAGCGTGGACTGGAGGTTTTCCAGGCAGTGGTCATGCTTGTCCTCGATTTCAGGCAGCAGCAGGGGAATATCCAGTTCGACGGTTTTTTCGCTCATGATCTCGGGCCTGGCCAGTGTATGGTTTGCTTGTGACTCAAGCCTAGCCTATTGCGTGAAGCTTTTTAAGCTTGATTTCAGCTTCATGGTGCAAACTGTTTGTACTAGCGAACCAGGGAGACAGCATATGCAAGCTCACCAAGTCAAAGTATGGGACCCTTTTGTCAGGGCATTTCACTGGTCACTTGTTGTGGCATTTGCTCTTGCCTATGTCACCGAAGATAATTTTCTGACGATACATGTATACAGCGGCTATTTTATTGCTGGACTGATCATACTGCGCCTGCTGTGGGGATGCTTTGGTGGGCGATATGCACGTTTCAGCAGTTTCGTCAGACCTCCTTCCGAAGTGATCAACTATACCAGGGATATCCTTCGTTTCCGTGCCAGGCGCTATCTGGGTCACAATCCGGCGGGTGGTGCCATGATCATTGCCCTGTTGGTCAGCATAAGCCTGACCTTGCTGTTCGGATTGCTCACCTATGGCGCCGGCGAATCGTCAGGACCGCTGGCTGGTATGACGGCAGGTCTGGGTAAGGATACAGCTCATATGTTCAAGGAAGTACACGAGTTTTTTGCGAACTTCACGTTGGCACTGGTTGTGCTGCATGTGTTTGGTGTTCTCCTGGCAAGTTTTCAGCACCGGGAAAACCTCGTGCGCAGCATGATTACGGGAACGAAACCTGCGGATGAAAATGATCCGCACTAGGCATCCGGTTTCTGTATGCGTATAGCGGGTTGGACAGGTTTTCGCCGGGTGCGATCCCTGCACCCGTGCATGTTGCTGAAGGTTACATGTTTACGCCATCACCATCCCAGATGAAGCTGCCCATGAGTATATTTCCACCCACGTACAGTGTGCGGGAAACCTCCAACGTATCCAGGTCGATCTCGAAGAACACCCCGTCATGGCTGGCAGCACTGTAGAAGTATTTCATATCCGGGCTGACACCCGATGTATGGGCCTGGGACTTGTAGTCCGGAGACGCGGAGCTTGCCACTTCGATATTCTTCAGCCAGGAATGATTGCTGGTATCGATGACAGTCATGTAGGTGTCGTTGTGATTTGTCACGAAAGCCAGATCATGCATAGGAGCGAAGGTCGTATGGCCGGATCCTTTGCCTGTCTCGATCATGTTCTCCACTTCCATGGTGTCCTTGTTGACTACAAACAGATGGCCTTCGGCTGAACCTATATAGATGTGGACCCCATCGGGATGAAAGTCCGCATGGTGAACCCCCATTTCTGCAGGATCAAGAAGATCTCTGTCGAAATCCGCCAATACCGCTTCACCTGTTTTGTGCATCTTCCTGCCCTTGATCCTGAAACGCAGGACGGAAGGTGAAATGCCCTCCTGCTGATTGCCTTCGACCACCGCATAGTAGATGTCGTCATCAGACTCCAGCGGTGACTGGAAGATGTGATGAACCGAAGTGGGGGCAGCCAGCACGGACAACAGTTCACCTTTCCGGTTCCACAGCTGAATCTGCCGTTCGGCACGGTCCAGCATGAAAAACCGCTGATCGTCCACCCACAGTGGATGTCCTGTAGCCAGCGAACCACCAAAATCATGGGGTTCTGATATCTGGTCGTAACCGATGACTCTGGTTACCTTGTCGTGATCAACACGAATGATGCTGGTCATGGCTTTGTCGCCGCCGGATACCAGAGAAAGCCCGGTGTTGGCATTGAAATTCGTTGACCGGGGCTTGTGCTGCAGGGGTATTTCACCTGCATTTTCGAAGCTGTAGTTGTCCACGATGGTCAGGGATTCTGTTTTCCGTGTCAGTGCGTAGGCTTTGGAAGGTCCCTGCTGATCGATGCCGTAGGGTCCTTCTCCCGTATTCTCAACAGTTTTGACCAGAGCCATGTTGTCCACATCGATGACAAATACCTGGTTTGAGTCCCAGTTGCCATAGTAGGCGAGGTTGGGAATTTCGTAGACATTGCCACTGGGGTAGGTGTCCTGATTGACATACCCGGGGTTGAGATAGCCGGTACCCTGGTGCTGATTTCCTGGTGCGGCCAGAATGCTCTGGGAGGCCAGCAACAGGGTTATGGTCTGTGCCAGCAGGGAAGGTATGCGTCTGTGTGCAATATTTTTTTTCATGATGTCAGTTCCTGGTTGAATGATTGTATATAGAGTGGAATGCGCATTTCCTGTGCGGCGACCCTGGCTGTAAACCGGACAACCGTCATGCAATTCTGACCGTGTCTGTATACTGAAGTTCATCATGCGTTTGTTAAGTAATGTAACAGAAAGAAAATATGTGTTATATGGCGCATAGGATGTGGCCAAATGGCGCAATATATATAATATGTGCAACAACCAGTATAG
>DRLF01000262.1 GCA_011051425.1 Thiolapillus brandeum
AATGCGACAACCCCACTGCTACCCATGTTTTTTATCCATTTCTTATTAAACTTAGCACATATTTTTCAAAGTGCTGAGATACCGTTGCGGCCGATGCTCAGGGAAAACCGGAAACAGGCACTTTCCCGACAAAGAAAAACCGGCTCTTGTATGGTATTTTTCCTAGCATGAGCTCTCCCTCCCCCAACAAGAATTCTGACAGGAGCCTGGTCACGGCCTTCCTGCTCGTGCTGATTTTCGTCACGCCCTTTGCCAGTCTCTGGTCCCGTGGAGAGATGGCCTGGTATGCGCCTTACGTGATCTGGCTGGGAATCGTGATGCTCATCGCTGTTTCCCTGCGCTCCGGACAGGGGGATGACGGGGAACCATGACACTGGAGCTGTCATCGCTGTTTACCGCAGGTTTTCTGTATCTGGTGATCCTGTTTCTGATCGCCTACATCACAGACAGGGGCGTGATCCCCGAACGCTGGGTTTCTCATCCGCTGGTCTACACTCTTTCCCTGGGAGTGTACGCCACGTCATGGACCTACTACGGCAGCGTGGGCTTCGCCAATTCCAGCGGCTATCTCTTTCTGACCATTTATCTGGGGGTTACCCTGGCTTTTGCCCTCAGTCCGGTACTGCTGCGGCCCATCCTGCGGATGGCGAGGGAATACCAGCTCAGCTCCCTGGCCGACCTGTTTGCCTTCCGCTACCGCAGCCAGCTGGCCGGTGTGCTGGTGACGCTGTTCATGCTCATCGGCGCCCTGCCCTATATCGCACTGCAGATACGGGCTGTTACCCAGTCGTTACAGGTGCTTACCCAGGAAGCACCGCCCCATATTCTCGCCCTGGGTTTCTGTATAACGCTCACGGCCTTCGCCATTCTGTTCGGCGCCAGACACATCTCCCCACGGGAAAAACACAGAGGGCTGGTGATGGCCATCGCCTTCGAATCCCTGGTAAAACTGGTGGCGCTGCTGGGAGTTGGGCTGTTTGCGCTGTTTGGCATCTTTTCTGGTCCGCAGGGTCTCAACCAGTGGCTGACCGATCACCCGGAAGCGATCCAGAAGCTCTATGAACCCGTGGGCAGCAGCCAGTGGGGAACGCTGATCTTTCTTTCATTCGGCGCCGCTTTTCTGCTGCCCAGACAGTTCCACATGCTGTTTGCGGAAAACCTGAAAGAGGACAATCTGCGCTTCGCCAGCTGGGCGTTTCCCGTATTCCTGCTGCTGCTGAACCTGCCTATCCCTGTCATCCTCTGGGCCGGCCATTATCTGGGGCTTTCCACCGACCCCGACTATTTTGTGCTGGGCATCACTTTGGCCGAAGGACACTCCTGGTTGCCGCTGATCACCTTTGTCGGCGGTATTTCGGCAGCCAGCGCCATGGTTATCATCACCACCCTCGCACTGTCTTCCATGTGCATGAACCACCTGTTGCTGCCTGCCAGTTACCCTGATCCCAAGCTGAACCTCTATTACTGGCTGCTGTGGGGCAGACGCCTGCTGATCGGTCTGATCATCCTTGCGGGTTACAGTTTCTATGCATTTCTGAAACACCGGGCGGGACTGGCGCAACTGGGCCTGATTTCCTTCGTCGCCGTCGCCCAGTTTCTTCCCGGTATCGTGGGTCTGCTTTACTGGCGCCGCGCCACACGGGAAGGTCTGATTGCGGGGCTGCTGGCCGGCATTTTCATCTGGGCATTCACGCTGCTCCTGCCCATGCTGCAGCATTCGGGGTTCATCGAACACAGTTATCCCATCAGTCACTGGCAGCAGGCCACGGGGCTTGATCACTGGAGTTTTGCCACCTTCTGGTCAGTGAGCTGCAACGCTTTGCTGTTCGCCCTGGTGTCACTGGTTACCCGGCAGCGCCAGGAAGAGCAGCAGGCTGCGGCAAGTTGCTGCAGCAGCGCCTTTGTCCCGCTGACCGGCGTGGTCGCCGCCCGCTCGCCGGACGAATTCAAGAAAGAGCTCGGTGCTTTGCTGGGGGAATCCACCGCAAGGAACGAGGTCGATCGTGCGCTCAGCGACCTGGGCATGTCACCAAAGGAAACCCGTTCGACCGAGCTGCGCCGCCTTCGGGAACGCATCGAACGCAACCTCTATGGTCTCATCGGACCGCAGATGTCCCACCTCATCATCAGCCGGCGACTCGCTCTCGATCCGGAAGCCCGCACAGCACTGGCCGATTCCATGCGCTATGTGGAAGAACGCCTGGCTCACTCCCGTTCGGTCCTGCACGGACTGACCCGGGAACTGGATAACCTGCAGCAGTATCAGAAGCAGATACTCGAGGATCTGCCTCTGGGAGCCTGCGCCCTGGGACAGGACGGAGAAATCATCATCTGGAATCAGATCATGGAGGAGTACACAGGTGTTACCGACCACGTCACCGTCGGATATCCCCTGCAGCAGCTGCCCAGGCCCTGGAATGACCTGCTGGGAGGATTTGCCCGGGCCAGCGACAGCCACAGCTATCATCTGGAAGTGGCATTCGCCGGGCAGACACGCTGGTTCAACCTGCACAAGGCCGTGATCGAGGACCCCCAGATTTCCGCCACTTCCGAAGCACCGGGCATGGTCATTCTCATGGAAGATCTTACCCAGCTGGAGAACCTGGAAGCCGAACTGGCACACAGCGACCGGCTGGCATCCATCGGCCGCCTGGCAGCCGGTGTGGCTCATGAAATCGGCAATCCGGTAACCGGTATCGCCTCCATCGCACAGAATCTGAAATACGAGGAAGAACCCGCTGCCATCGAACAAAGTGCCAGTGACATACTCACGCAGACGGAGCGCATCACCCATATCGTACAATCACTGATGAACTTCAGCCGCAGCAGCAGCGGGCAGTCCCTGCAGCCTGTACGGCTCATGGACATTCTGCAGGATGCCCTGGATCTGGTGCGGCTGGTGCACAAACATGATCAGCTCGAATACCGCGTGGACTGCGATCCGCAAATTGTGCTGCAGGCAGACCATCAGCGCCTGGCCCAGGTCTTTGTCAACCTTCTCAACAACGCCAGCGATGCTTCCTCACCAGGTGACTGCATCACCATCGATGTCCGCGAAGACGCTTCCCAGGCCATTGTGGAAGTTATCGACCAGGGCAGCGGTATTCCAGTCCATTTCCAGCAGCGGCTGTTCGAACCTTTCGCCACGACAAAATCCACAGGGAGGGGCACCGGCCTGGGTCTGGCATTGTCGAGAAACATTGTTCTGGATCACGATGGCGAGATAGAGATCATCTCTTCCCCTGACAAAGGTACAATAGTCATCGTGCGACTTCCGATTTCAACACATGCAGCCACAATGCCACCTGAATGAACAGAATACTCATCATCGAAGACGAAGCCGTCATCCGCAACGCCGTAAAAAAGCTGCTGGAGCGCAATGATTATGCCGTGGATGATGCCGAATCTGTCGAGGAAGCGCTGCAACGTTTCGATCCGGGCGACTATCAGCTGATCATTGCGGACATCCGGCTTCCCGGCAAGCCTGGCACGGAAATGATCACCCTCGCCGATGGCTTGCCGGTGCTGATCATGACCAGCTATGCCAGCGTACGTTCGGCAGTGGATGCCATGAAGCTGGGGGCGGCAGACTACATCTCCAAACCCTTCGACCACGAGGAATTGCTGCTGGTCATCAGGCGTCTGCTGCGCCAGTACCGCGACAGCCGCACCACCCGGGCACTGAAATCGGATCTCGAAAAAACCTACCCCGTCGCCGGCATGATCGGCAACTGCCCGGCCATGCTCAGGGTCTGCGGCGAAATCGAAAAGGTGTCGCCTACCGATGCTTCTGTGCTCATCCTGGGAGAATCCGGCACCGGCAAGGAACTGGTCGCCCGCGCCATTCATGAACGCAGCCGGCGAAGCGAGGCTCCCTTCATCACCGTCAACTGCGCGGCCATTCCCGAATCCCTGGTGGAATCAGAGCTTTTCGGCCACACCAGAGGCGCGTTCACCGGCGCGGAAAAAGCCCGTACCGGCATGATTCAGGCTGCGGATGGCGGCACCCTGTTCCTGGATGAAATCGGGGAGCTGCCCGTCGGCGCCCAGGCAAGACTGCTGCGTGTACTGCAGGATGGTGAAATGCGCCAGATCGGTTCTGACCGTCTGCAAAAGGTGGATATACGCCTGCTGGCCGCCACCAACCGTAATCTCAAGCAAATGGTCGAGGACAACAGCTTCCGCAGCGATCTGTACTTTCGCCTGCAGGTAGTGGAGATCACCCTGCCACCGCTGCGCGAACGTGATTCCGATGCACTTGACTTGGCCCGCACCCTGCTGAAACAGACCTGCAGCCAGATGAACCGCCCCCTGCTGACATTCACCGAGGAAGCCCTGCAGGCTATCGGCCACTACCACTGGCCCGGCAACGTGAGGGAGCTGAAAAATGCCATCGAACGGGCCGTGATCCTGTCCGACGGCGACAGCATCACCACGGATCTGCTGGGAATCGAACTGACCAGGGAAAACCCTTCGTCATCCGCTGATCTGTCCCTGGAAGACTATTTCAAACAGTACGTTCTCACACATCAGAACGGTATGACAGAAACAGAGCTGGCCCGACAGCTCGGCATCAGCCGAAAAACCCTGTGGGAACGGCGACAGAAGCTGGGAATTCCCCGTCCGGGCAACCCGAACGCTTCCTAAGGAGATGTTGATTCACCTCAGAGGTGGCGGGTGTCCCGTATCTTGGTATCTCACCGCATTAGGTTGAATTTGGTAGGATGCGGTGAACCTGTGAACCACATCGAAAAATTCGGATGCCCTTTTAATGCGGTTCGTGCCTCACCGCATCCTACCCGGTTGTCATCTTCACAAGTATTCCATTTTCCTGGCGTTACCTTATTACCCACCAGTTGTTACCCTTTGTAACACTTTTTCACGTTTTCAGCCTGAAATGTGAAGTATTCCCCAATATTTCATCACTTTAGAAATTGGCGTGTATTTTGCTTCGTTTAACCTGATGCCCGGCAAAGACCGGTGTATTCGTGTAAAAAACAATCTACCTCCATTACACAAGAGAGAGTAAATCCGATGAGCAAACACGCTTCTTACTGGAAAGCGAATCTGCGCCTGGTGTTCGGTTGCCTGGTCGTCTGGTTCCTTGCCTCGTTCGTGTTCGGCATCCTTTTCGCTGAACAACTGAACACCATCCGCCTTGGTGGCTATAAGCTTGGCTTCTGGTTTTCCCAGCAAGGTTCCATTTACACCTTCGTGGCCCTGACTTTTTTCTACGCCTGGCGTGCAAACAAGCTGGACCAAGAATTTGGCGTCCGCGAAGACTGAGGGGAATCGATAAATGGATCTGCAAACACTAACTTATATTGTGGTTGGCGCCACCTTTGCCCTGTACATCGGCATCGCCATCTGGGCACGCGCCAAGTCGACCAGTGACTTCTATGTCGCCGGCAAGGGCGTAAACCCTGTACTCAACGGCATGGCTACCGCCGCCGACTGGATGTCCGCCGCCTCCTTCATCTCCATGGCCGGCCTCATCGCCTTCTACGGCTATGGCGGTTCGGTGTTCCTCATGGGATGGACCGGTGGCTATGTACTGCTCGCCATGCTGCTCGCACCTTACCTGCGCAAGTACGGCAAGTTCACGGTGCCCGAGTTCATCGGTGACCGCTACTATGGCAAATCTGCCCGTATCCTGGCCGTCATCTGCCTGATCATCGCCTCCATTACCTATGTAATTGGCCAGATGAAAGGTATCGGCGTGGCCTTCTCCCGCTTCCTCGAGACTGACTACGACACCGGCCTGTACATTGGCATGGGCATCGTGTTCATTTATGCAGTCATGGGTGGCATGAAAGGCATCACCTACACCCAGATCGCCCAGTACTGCGTACTGATTTTCGCCTATACCGTGCCTGCGGTGTTCATCTCCATGCACCTGACCGGCAACCCCATTCCTCAAATTGGTTTGGGCAGCAAGATGGCGGACGGCAGCGGCATGTTCCTGCTGGACAAGCTGGATGCGACACTGAAAGGGCTGGGATTCAGCGAATATACGACCCATGCCCGATTAAGCACGTTCAATATGTTTGTCTACACCATGTCTCTGATGATCGGTACTGCTGGTCTGCCCCATGTCATCATGCGCTTCTTCACCGTACCCAGGGTACGTGACGCCCGCGCATCTGCAGGTTGGGCACTGGTATTCATCGCCCTGCTGTACACCGTGGCCCCCGCTGTTGG
>DRLF01000263.1 GCA_011051425.1 Thiolapillus brandeum
CACAGCTGCTTTACCTGCTCGACAAAACGGGAATGCATCATCTGCCGCACGCTGATGTTGACGGAAAACTGCTGCAGTTCGATGCCCTGTTCAGACCAGCTGCGCAGCGTATCGCAGGCCGTTTCCAGAATGTATTGTCCGAGATCGACAATCAGCCCCGTCTGTTCGGCGATGGGAATGAACTGCTGTGGAGAAACCTCACCCAGAGTATCGTTACGCCAGCGGACCAGGCATTCCGCACCGATGATGCGCTTTTTATCATCGACCAGCGGCTGATAGTGAAGCCGCAGTTCCTGCCGTTGCAATGCAAAATGCAGCAGACGCTCTATCTGCAAATGCTGCTCTACACGAACAGACATCTCCTGGGTAAACAGGAAGACACCATCCCGGCCAGCCGCCTTGGCTTCGTACATGGCGATATCCGCCTCCCGCACCAGGCTGGTGGAATCCCTGTCCATGGATGAAAAAAGCCTGACACCGATGCTCGCGCTTATGTAGATGTGGTGGCTGTCCACGACATAGGTCTGCTTCAGAATGGCAAGCAGCTGCCGCGCCAGCTGCTGTGCCTGTTCGGTACATTCCTCTTCGCTATCGTACATATGACCGATAACAATGAATTCATCACCACCCAGACGGGCAAGAGAACAGTGTTCGGGCAACTGCTCCTGCAGACGCAATGCCACCTGCTGCAGCAGGCTGTCACCCACATCATGGCCCAGTGAGTCATTCACCGTCTTGAAATGATCCAGGTCGATGAGCAGCAGGAAGGAGTGCGCCTCCGTGTGGCGGAGATCGATCATCATCAGACGAAGCTTTTCAGTGAAATACTGACGGTTGTGCAGATCCGTCAGCAGGTCATGTGTGGCCTGCCGGTGGGTTGCCAGCAACAGCCGGTAACTGCTGTTAGCAGCATAGTAGAGCACGCCACCCAGAATGGCGGCAAAGATACTCAACACATAGCCATACCACTCCCCGATACCGAAAAAATGGATGACCAGCACCAGCATCATCAGGGGAATGATGGGCCGGAACAACCGGGGATCGGGATACAGGAAGGAAGCGGCCACCGTGGTGGCCCCAATCTGGGTGAATACGGCGATACGATCCAGTCCGGATGTGCTTTCCCGGGAATAGAGAAAGAAGATCAACGCCCACAGCGCGAAGAACACGTAGGAAAAAGCGAGAACCCGCCGGCTCCACTTCGCCAGCTCTTCCCGCCCCATGTTCTCCTGATCGAACTGGTGGTAAAGCTGTATACCCCAGAGGGATGCCCCGAGGTTGAGCAGATACCAGATCAGCGCAGGCCAATAGATGCCCGCCTGCCAGCCCAGAAAGATGTAACCCAGTCCCGGGATCAGCGACAGCAAGACCATCAATGGAATCTGTCTCTGCAGAAACTTGCTGAATTTCAGTTGCACGATGGTTCCATCACCTCTGTTGCGTTTGCCATTGCCTGTTCCCTGTTATTTATCCGGCTTCGATACAAACCCATCGAGCGATCTCTGCCGTCAGCCTCACCATCATACCAATACCGATAGGTATTTCCCCTACCCAAAATGCAAAGTATAAAACAACAGACACGACTGACGATATATCCACAAGCACTATTGTCTTGCCCCGCAATCTACACACAAAGCCGGTTCCCTGTGCGCACAACAGTACCGTAAGTTGAAAACGGTCACTTTCTGCCAGCACATTTAAGGCTAGGATTCACGGGTCAGAATAGGCGTGAAGAACAGGGCACCTGAGCATGATTTCTGACAATAGCCAAACCCCGGCAATGTGATTACACTACAGGGCTGGGTGGAAAAACCTAATATCCAGGGAAGAGAAGCCGGGCACCGGGCAGATCCCCACAACACCAGACACCGGGAGGGTCGTAAGACAGTATTCATGGCTTACTTACGCGTATATCTGAATAATGCACTGCTGGATCAGTTCGAGCTGACGGGTGAAAAACTCACCATTGGCCGCTCCAGGGACAATGATATCGTTCTGGACAACCCCGGTGTCTCCTCCCGTCATGCCGTGGTCGAGCCCAGAGGAAGCGCCCATGTGCTGAAAGACAACAACAGCACCAACGGCACCTTCATCAACAACAAACGGATCAAAGAACAGGAACTGGCTTTCCGTGATGAAATCCAGATCTACAATTTCGTGCTGAAGTACATGCCCAGAGCACGACTGGCCGCTACCGACGAGATTGCGGAAGCCTCGAAAACCATTTCCGAGCATGCCGCCACCGTGGAAATCACCATTTCCGATATCAACGCCCTGAAGAAACTGCGCAAGCGCAACAAGACGGCTTACCTGGTGCAAATCAAGAACGGCAGACAATCCGACAGTTACAAACTGTCAGACATTCATTTCACCATCGGGCGATCGAGCCGGTCAAACATCCGCACCGGGGGCTGGTTCGCACCGAAGACAGCGGCAACTCTCGTACGTCAACACAACGCTTATCATTTATTACCCCACAGCAGGGGAAAGGTAAAGATCAATGGCAAACCGGCCAAGGAAGAAAGTGCACTCACGTCAGGGGATCATATATCCGTTCGAGGAACGGAATACGTCTTCCAATACAAAACAGGAAATGGACGCTGACCTGTCAGACATCTGTATTCCCGGATACAAGATACTCAGCCTGATCGGTGAAGGAGCCAATGCCACTGTCTATCTGGCAATGCAGGAATCCCTGAATCGCCCGGTAGCACTCAAGATCCTGCAGAAATTCGACCACCCCGCCCAGGCGGTCCGTTTCTTCAATGAAGGCCAGATCGTGGCCTCCATGAATCATCCCAATATCATCACCATCTATGATATCGGCTCGGTGGGCAGCCAGCAGTATATCGCCATGGAATACCTGGAAAACGGTTCCCTGAGGGATCGCGTCAAGGCCGGCGTCTCACCCACTGCCGCACTGGATATCGTGCAGTCCATCGGCAGCGCCCTGGAATTCGTGCATCAGATGGGCATCGTGCACCGCGACATCAAGCCTGAAAACATCCTCTTCCACAAGAGCGGTATCCCCAAGATCACCGATTTTGGCGTCGCCAAGGCGCTGGACCGGGACATGAACCTCACCATGGATGGCACCGCCCTGGGCAGCCCTTACTATCTCAGCCCGGAACAGGCGGAAGGCAAGGATCTGGACGGTCGTTCCGATATCTATTCCCTGGGCGTCATCCTGTTCGAACTCCTTGCACAGCGCAAACCCTATCTCGGTGAATCCCAGATCGAGGTTATTTTCGGACACCTGAACAAGCCCATTCCCTCCTTGCCGGAAAAACATCTTCATTACCAGGCACTGGTGGAAAAGATGATGGCGAAGGATGCCAACAATCGCTTTACCTCCGTCAAGGAAATGCTCGAATACCTGAATGCGTTTCGTGATCTCGGAGGAAACAGATCCGGCAGAAGAATCGCAGACCTGGAAAAAAATGGACACACCGGCAGTGATGGAAAAACCCCGACCGCTCAACGATTGAAGCGCCCGCTGCTCATAGCCGCCGCCGGTATCGCCATCGCACTGGCGGCAGTCACACTGATCGTGAACAAACCGTCACCACCTGCCATCTCTGCCAGCCCACCCGCAAACCCCGTCCAGGAGCAGAAACCCGACCAGGCCCTGCAGGCTCTCCACAGTCAGGCAACGGATGAAAAGAAAGCACCGCAGCAGGAAGAAAACCGGGTGATGCCCGATATAGCGGTGCAACCTGTACTCCCTATGCCCACTGGTGAGCTTCCTGCTTCTGCCGAAAGCCAGGACGCCGAATCCACGATTGCTGACGCGGAAACAGAAAGCAATTCCGCTGTACTGAGCGGGGAAACATCAGCGGATATGACTGCCGGTGAAAATCCGGAAGATACGGCTCCCGCGGCAACAACAGAAGACACTGTTGCCGAAGAGGAAACCGTCGAATCACTGATGCAGAAAGCAGACGAAGCGCTGAAGAAATACCGGCTGACCAGCCCGAAGAACAGCAGCGCCTACTATTACTACAGCAAGATACTGAAGCTGGATCCGGGCAACAAGGCAGCGTCCCGGGGTATCAGCAAGCTGGCCGGGAAATACGGCATTCTGGCGGACAAGGCGCTGCAGAAAGAAGATGAAGAAAAAGCGCGCAGCTATGTCGAGCGCGGCCTGCGTATCCGCCCACGGGATGATGCCCTGCTGGCACGTATGGCGCATCTGGATGAACTGCGGGCGGCAAGACTCGCGCCTCCGCCTCCCCCACCACCCGAACCGGTGAAACCGCCACCTGAACCCGAGCCCAAGCCCGTCAACTCCAGCCTGCAACTCCTGGAGTCGCTCGAGTAAAACGCCATGCACCTGGGGGGGTATTAAGACATGGCATGGGAGTTCGCACATGGCTCCGACATCGGTGGCCGGCCCGAGCAGCAGGACAGTTACTCCATTCTCGATCACATGGGGAATTACCTGCTGGTGCTGGCTGACGGCATGGGTGGCCGGCAGCACGGCGCCATGGCGTCAGACACCGTCATAGAAACCGCCCACACCCGTTTCTATTCCCCTCACCGCGCCCATCCCGAGCAGTTCCTGAAACGGCTGTGCATGGAAGCACACCGCAAGATCCTCAAGCTCGAACGCACCCACCAGGCACCTTCCGGCAGCACGGCCATCATGCTCTATCTCCAGGAAAAGGAAGCCTACTGGGCACACGTGGGGGATTCCCGCCTTTATCATTTCCAGAACAACCGTCTGCTTTTCCACACCAAGGATCATTCGATGACGGAACTGCAACAGCAATCGGCAACCTTCGGCGACTCCGCAGAAAGCAACCAGCTCTACATGTGCCTGGGCGGAAGCAACGACGTGGTTCCCGAAATCAATGCCGCCGGTCTGAACTGCAACGACCTGTTCCTGCTGTGCAGCGACGGATTCTGGAACGAAATCTCTCCCGATGAAATCCTGCAGCAGTTGTCCCTGCCCGGCACCCTGCAATATCACGCCGACATGCTGATTCGAACCGCCAGCGAACGGGGTGGCGAGAATGCCGACAACATCAGCCTGCTCCTTGCCCGGCACAAGTCTGACAAACGGCTGCCGCGGCTGATGAAGCGCCTGCTCAGGAAAGATTACTAAGAGGTGCATAATAGTCCGCACATTGACAAGCTGTTGGAGATGATGAAATGACACTCGCCTGTAGGTCGGACTTCAGTCCGACACACAACGGTGGATTGTCGGGCTAAAGCCCGACCTACAACCATAACGCGGTTTCGCATTGTGATGCATAAATGGGTCGATCAGGACTATTCTGCTCATATCATATTATTAACCCGCGTCAGCAACAGGTTACCCGCCTCGTCCACCCGGGCCTGCCAGCCGCGGGCCAGCCAGGTGGTCGCCACCTGCTCCGCGATAATCGCCGGCCCGTGCAGCTCCTGTCCCGGTGCCAGTTCATCACGCTGATAGCAACCTACCCGGACACTTTCGTCTGCAATCCGGCAGTGACGGAATGGCGCGGCCGGCCGGTCAGCTGGCGTACAGGCGGGATCGATCACCGTTCCCGGCCCCTGCACGGAAAGCCTGAGATTGACCAGCTCCAGTGGCAGATCGAGGTCATGTCCGTATCGTTCTGCATGGCGCTTATGGAATATCTCAGCCGTCAGGCTCCTGCCTGACCAGGGAATCTCAAGGGTGTAGGACTGCCCCAGATAACGCAAGTCCAGGGAACGCCCGAGCTCACAGTCTTCTGCCGCCACCCCTTCTTCCGCCATGAGCGCGAGGGCCTCTTCGGCCAGGGTATCCAGCGCTGTTTCGATGGCTTCATCCGACAGCCCGTCCAGGGGCTGCAACCAGGTGCGGGACAAGCGCCTGCCGGGTCTCGCCACCAGCATGCCCAGTGCCGACAACACCCCGCCGTGCACCGGCACCAGGGCCCGGGTCATTCCCAGGGCATCCGCCAGGGCACAGACATGCAGTCCCCCGGCGCCACCAAAGGACATCAGGGTGAAACCGGCGGGATCCAGTCCCCGCTGCACCGAAATGGTGCGCAGAGCCCGGGCCATGTGTTCGTTGGCGATACGTATCACCCCTTGTGCCGCTTCCAGCATCGTGCAACCCATGGCTTCCGCCAGCTGCCCCAAAGCCTGCTCCGCGGCAGCCACGTCCAGTTGCATCTCGCCACCGAGAAAGGCGTCGGGCAGCAAACGGCCCAGCACCAGGTTGGCATCGGTCACCGTCACCTGCTCGCCCCCCCGTCCGTAGCAGGCCGGGCCGGGATCTGCTCCGGCAGATTCGGGCCCCACCTGCAGCATGCCACCTTCATCCAGCCAGGCGATGGAACCGCCTCCGGCACCGATGGTATGCATGTCCACCATGGGTACAGCCACCGGATAGGGGCCGATATGCCCTTCGGTGGTCAGTCTGGGCTCGCCGTCCAGCAGCGCCACGTCGGTGGAGGTTCCGCCCATGTCGAAACTGAGCAGACGGCGACAAGCGGCCCTGCGCCCGAGAAATCCCGCTGCCACCAGCCCACCCGCCGGCCCGGAGAGGAGCATGCGCACCGCCTGGTCTCCAGCCCTGTCTGCGACCACCGTGTCTCCCGAGCTTTGCATCACGGCCACCCGGCTGCCCGGCAGGCCAGCCTGCAGCCTCTGCAGGTAGCCCTGCACCAGAGGCCCCACCCAGGCGTTGAGCCAGGTGGCCATGCCCCGCTCGTACTCGCGGATTTCCGGCAGAACCGATGAAGACAGGGAAACGAACAGCTCCCCGGGCAGGCAGGCCGCCACGGATTTTTCCGGCCCGTCATCCAGCCAGGAAAACAACAGGTTCACCGCCAGTGAACGTGGCCGATGCACGGCGATAGCAGTGGCCAGTTTTTCCCTGTCTGCCGCATCGAATACATCAAGCAGTTCACCCGTAGCGCTAAGTCGCCCACCCACCTCGAGACAGAGTTCTTCCGGTACGGGAGCCATCCGGGGTTCGGGCTGCAGATTGTAGAGCTCCGGGCGGTTCTGGCGCCCGATACGGAGCATGTCGGCAAAGCCACGATTGGTGATGAACAGGGTCCTGACACCCTTGCCTTCCAGCACGGCATTGGTGGCCACGGTCGAGCCGTGCACCATGCGCAGGTCTTCGCCGGCCAGGCCCAGATCTTTTATACCCTGGAGTATGGCCTGCTCCGGCGCATGCGGCGTGGAGAGCAGCTTGTGCACGCGAAGCCTGCCATCGCGCCATAGAACGAAATCGGTGAAAGTGCCGCCCGTATCGACGCCCAGTAGAATCATGTTCAAGACAACCAAAGAATGCTGTTCACCGCATTATAGTAACCCGGCATCAAAATAGGTGATGCCAGATGAATTAAGATGCACCCCGCCGCCAGAGCGATTATTATCGGCACAGCATGGAAAATCTGTTACTGCACGCCGACAACCTGGGCAGAAAGGACCAGGGAAAGACCCGCCTCGCCGGCTTCCACCTGGACCTGCACCCGGGGGAAGTGGTCGGCCTGCTGCCTGAAATCCCCCCCCTGTATGGCAGCCTCAGCGTGGATGAAAACCTGGATTTCGCCGCCCGCCTGCGGGGCATGAAGGGTGCGGAACTCACCAGCGCAAGGAATGCGGTGAAACAGCGTCTGGACCTGCGCGCTTTAGGAAGAAGGCTCTGCAGCCGGCTGTCCAAGGGCATGGCCCAGCGGGTGGCTATCGCACAGGCGCTGATACATGGCCCGGAAATTCTGATTCTGGATGAACCCACGGCAGGCCTGGATCCCGCTCAGGCCCAGTCGCTGCGCGACCTGATCCGGCAGCTGGGCGAGTCCTGCGGCATTCTGCTTGCCAGCCATATCCTGGCCGATATGGAACAGCTGTGCCAGCGTGTCGTCATCCTGAATGAGGGCCGCCAGGTCGCCGAACAGCAACTGGCCGGCAGCAACCTGGTGCGCATCCAGCTGGGCTCACCACCGCAAGATGTCACCGAGCTGGAAAAGCTGGACGGGGTGGCGACTGTCCAGCCCCAGAACGATGGATGGTACCAGCTTGCCCTGAACGGCCCGGTGGCCGCCCTCAGCGAACGGCTCACGGCTCACGGCTGGCGGCTGCAGGCCCTGATCCCCGCCCGCTACAACCTGCAATCCCTGCTCGCGGATGCCATCAGCCGGGAAGCCGGAGGCCAACCGTGATCTGGTCCATCGCCCGCCGTGAACTCCTCGCCACATACACCAGCGCCAGCAGCTGGATCGCACTGGCGGCGGCCCAGTTCATCCTCGCCTGGCTGCTGTTCCTGCAGCTCGACGTGTATCTGAAGATCCTGCCCGAACTGGTCGCCGGCAACAGCCCCCTGGGCATCATCGACATGGTGGTCACCCCGACCCTGTCCTCCACCACCCTGATACTGCTGGTACTCATACCCCTGCAGGGCATGGGGAGCTTTGCCGACGAAATACGCAGCGGCCGCATCACCCTGCTGCTGTCCACGCCGGTTTCAGCCTGGCAACTGGTGGCAGGAAAATGGCTGGGGCTGCTGCTGGGCAGCCTGCCCCTGGTGCTCCTGCCACTGCTCATGGCCTGGTTGCTGGAACTGGGCAGCGCCGTGGATGCCGGCCGACTGGCAAGCAGTTTCCTGGGCCTGCTGCTGTTTGCAGCCATGGCCAGCGCCATCAGTATCTGGCTGTCCGCCATCAGCGAGCAACCCCTCACCGCCGCCGCCATGAGCTGGGGGCTGCTGGTGCTGCTTTGGCTCCTCGACGCCAACGCTGGCAATGTCATGCAGGCACTCTCCCTCAATGCCCGGCTGTCACCTTTCTTTGAGGGGCTGGTGGACACCAAACACATCGTCTATTTTCTGGCTTTCACAGCCGCCGCGCTGGGTCTGGCAACCCACCGTATATGGCGCCTGGGAGGCGGCGAATGAAGTGGCGCCATCCCCTGCTGCAGCTCCTGGTCCTGCTCTGCCTGGGACTGACGCTGGTCCTCTCCGGCTTTTATTCCCTGCAATGGGACTGGAGCCGTCAGGGGCGCAACCAGCTCCATCCCCAGACCCTGGCCCTGCTGCAGCGTCTGCAGGGACCGATCAAGGTCACCGCCTTCGTTCCCGACCTGCCCCTGCAACGCGCGCTGGTCAGCACCCTGCTGGACAAGTACCGCCAGCACTATCCCCAACTGCAACTGCAGTTCATCGATCCCAGCCAGGAACCCGAGGTGGCCAGAGACCTGGAGATACACCATACGCCCCAGCTGTTGCTGGAATACCACGGCCGCCAAGCGCGCATCGGCACTGTCAATGAGCAGTTGCTGAGCGAAGCCCTCGCCCGCCTGAGCCTGGACAACCAGGGCTGGATCGCAGGCATCAGGGGGCACGGCGAAGCCTCGCTACGGGGCAGTAAGAACCATGAACTCGGCAGCTTCGGGAAGCTGCTGGAAGAAAAATCCTACAAGGTCATCGAACTCGAACTCAACGATACCGGCCAGGTGCCGGACAACGTGCGGCTGCTGGTCCTGGCCGCGCCGGCCACGGCACTGAGCGCCGGCGAGACGGCCGTCCTGCTGAACTACCTGGAACATGGTGGCGCCCTGCTGTGGCTGGCCGATGGCCGGATTCCCCAGGCACTGGCAGACTATTTCGGCATCGCCTTTCTTCCCGGCACCGTCGTGGACGCCGCAGCCGCGGACATGGGCATGGACAGCCCTGCCATCGCCATCGGTAACCCCACCGACGACAGCCCCCTGCATAAATCGCTGCAGGCCGCCGTGTTCCTGCCCCATGCACGGGCACCGGAAATCATGGACGACAAATGGCAGGCCAGCCCCTTGCTGCGTACCGGCGCCCGCAGCTGGAACGAGACCGGCTCGCTCAAGGGCAGCATAGAGCGGGATCCCCGCGCCGGAGAGCAGCGCGGCCCGCTGAATCTGGCACTGGCGCTCACCCGCAAAAGAAAAGACGGAAAACAGCAGAAGGTGATCATTGCCGGCGACAGCGATTTTCTCAGCAACCGCTTTCTCGGCAACGGCGCCAACCGGGATTTCGGCCTGTCCCTGATCCACTGGCTCAGCGACAACGGACAGCTTATCGACATTCCCGAATTCACCCCCGCAGACCAGCAGTGGCGCTGGCAGCCTGCACGCACGGCCACCTTGGCCAGCCTGTTCATGTTCGGTCTGCCCCTGTTGCTGGTGGCCCTGGGCCTGTTCACCGGCTGGCGGCGCAGGCGGGCATGAGTCCGGTTGTCCGCAGCAACTGGCTCCTGCTGGCACTGGCCACGCTCATGAGCCTGGCCATCTACAGCCAGCTGCAGCAGCAGAACGGCTACCTGCCCATCACGGCACTGGACAGCAACAGTATTGAACACCTGGAAATCTGGCAGGATGGAAAGGTCACCACCCGCCTGGTGCGCAGAAACAACGGCTGGGTCCATGCCAGTTCGGGCAAACCGGCTGAAGATCCCCGATTGGCGGACACGATGCTGCACCTGGCCCAGTTGCCCAGCCTGCACCACTTTTCCGCTGCCGCTCGCGACCTGCGGGCCTTCGGGCTGAAACCACCGCGTTACCGGCTGAAGCTGGATGACCTGACCATTCTCATCGGTGATCTC
>DRLF01000264.1 GCA_011051425.1 Thiolapillus brandeum
ATGACCGAACAGGCCAGAATGGGCCACATCAGAAAGCCGCCTGCCTTGATGAACTCGAACACGGTGAACGCTCCTCCAGAATTTCTGGTCATCAATCATACTCATGGCAAGGCTCCCGAACAATGGCTGGGACCCACAAATTCGTGGCCGAACCGGCAGGCAGCCACTACCGATGCCAATAACGCCGCCGCTGCGCGGACCACACGACTACGGATTCACGCTCAGTCACGCCCAGCAAGGCCTCCAGGGTTCCCCCATCCGCGGTATTGGCCTCCCGGGCGCCTGCCGCGCGCCAGCGGGCGACCACCTCCGGACGGGGAAATCCCCAGCGATTGTCCCTGCCCGCCGAGTAGAGCACCTGCCTGGCGCGAACGCCACGGACGAAGGCCGGCGTGGAAGAACTGCTGCTGCCATGATGTGCGGCAATCACCAGGTCACTCACCAGCCTCTCTCCCGCATGCTGCAGCAGCCACTTCTCCGCCGCTTCCTCGATATCACCCGTGAGCAGCACGCTTTGTCCCTTGCTGGAAACCTTCAGCACACAGGAGGCATTGTTGCCCTCTTGGACAGTGCCAGCAGGCGGATACAGCACCTCGAAACGGACCCCGTCCCACCACCACAGCTGCCCGGCGTGGCATTGGGATATCACCTTGCCCGGCAGGGAAAGCGGTTCGCCACTGAGGATGGCGGACACAGGAAACCCGCGAAGCAGACCCGTGGTTCCGCCTATATGATCCGTATCACCATGACTGAGCATCAGCACATCCACCCCTGCCACCCCCTGAAGCCGCAGCCATGGCAGGAGCACCGCTTCTCCGGTATTGAATCCCGACGGGAAGGACGGCCCGGTATCGAATACCAGCAGGTGGCGGGCAGTCCTCACCACCGCGGAAAGACCCTGCCCCACGTCCAGCAGGGTAAAGGAGAAACTGCCCGGCACCGGGGCCGGCATGCGCTGGAACCACACCACCGCGGCCAGTATTCCCGGCAGAACCGCAGGGCCAGCCCATGCCGGACGCCACCGCCAGGCCAGACCTGCTACCAGCACCGAAACGAGCATCAGGACAATGGCCACCTCCACGGGCAGGGACAGCAGGGGCCAATCCGGGACAAGGGTCGCCACCTTTCCCAGAAAAGCAAGAAACCCGTCCACCAGCCAGCCCGCGGCCTTCAGCAATCCAGTTCCGGCATCGGGCATGAGCAGGCAAAGCACCACGGCTCCCAGGGCCATGGGAACCACCAGAAGGGAAAAGAGGGGAATGGCGAGCATGTTCACCAGCGGTCCCACCGGAGATACAGGCAGTTGCTGCCACACCAGCACAGGCGCCAGCGCTGCCGCAATGCCAAACTGCAACCACAGCCAGGAAAACTTCCGCCCCAGCCGGGCCGCCCAGAAAATCGCGGCAACGGCGGTGAACGACAGCCAGAAGCCGGCGGAATTCACCGCCAGGGGATCCAGGAACAGCACCAGCATCAGCGCCAGGGCCAGCACAGCGGGGGAAGAAACCCGGCGCCGGTAGAGAACCCCGAGAAATACCAACACAAGCATGATGAGGGCGCGGCGGGCCGGAACCGAAAATCCCGCCAGCGCCGCGTACGCCAGGCCTGCCAGCACAGCCGGAAACACCGCCGCCACCGGCGCGGGCCAACGCGCGCACACACCGGGAAGCAGACACCAGAATCCGCGAAAAAGAAAATACACCAACCCGGACACAAGACCGATATGCAGCCCAGAAATGGCCATCAGGTGACTGGTTCCCGTGAGGCTGAACAGCTGTTTCTGCTCCCGGGTCAACCCGGATCGGTCACCCGTCACCAGGGCCTTGAGCACCGCGGCAGCCGCTTCCGAACTTTCCGCCCGGTCAATCAGTTTTCCCAGTTCCTGGCGCAGGATATCCAGAGACAGGCCCGCCTTCCCCAGCCTCAGCACCTGATTTCCCCGCACATAGCCGGTGTAGCGCACGCCCTGCGCATAAAGCCAGCCCTCGTAGTCGAAAGCTCCCGGACTGCGATAGCCATGGGCTTGCTTCAGGCGCAGGGGCAGCCGCCAGCGCTCTCCCGGCTTCAGATGCGGCGCTTCCCTGTACCAGCTCAACCGGAGTTTCCAGCGGCCATTCAGGCGCCGGTTTGCCATTTCCAGGCTGTCCGCGAGAAAAAAGAACCGGGTGCGATGGGCATTCACGTCCGGCAATCCAAGGACGACACCCTCGGCAGTCAGTGTATCTTTCAGAAATACCGGCGGAATCTCCCGGGGCGCATGAAGCAATGCGCTGGCATGGCTCCAGGTGAAGCCGGCCAGCAGGGCAAGCGGAAACAGGGCAGCGGGAAAGCGGCGCGCCCACCACAGAACGGGCAGCAAAGGCAGGAACCACCGTGCGTCCGGCAGGAAAGAAAGCTGTTGAAACCCCGCCACGCCCAGCAGGACGCCGGCAGCGGCAATGACTGGCATCAGCATCACGATTCATCCTTGAATCAAAACTTTTGACCTGAAGCATGCAATCTTCAAATAAGCTGGTCAAGGTTGGCCGTTCATGCTGAAATGGGAGTTTCTCCAACGTGGTAAAGGAACCTCTGAACAGCCTTTTTTCATGCCCCGCAGGTTACTGAAAAAACATCTTCCCGATCCCAAAGCCATTTGTGATCACAAACACTTGCAGATCTTTGGCAACTGTCTGAAAGATCCGAATCTGTGGCACCTGAACCGGCGTTCCGTTTCGGGCGCCTTCGCCGCAGGCCTGTTCTGGGCCATGATTCCCATGCCTTTTCAGATGATTGCTGCCGCCGCCACGGCCATCCTGGCCAGGGTGAACCTGCCCATTTCCGTGGTGCTGGTGTGGCTGACCAATCCCCTGACCATGCCGCCCATATTCTATTGCAATTACGTGGTGGGCACCTGGCTGTTGCCACGGCACGAGCCTATCAGGGACATGGAACTGACTCTGGAATGGTTTGCCCACAGTATGGGAGAAATCTGGCAGCCCCTGTACCTGGGGTCAGTCGTGGTGGGGTTGGTGCTGGCCGCCGTGGGATATGGAATCATGCGTCTGTACTGGCGCTGGCACGTGGTACGCCACTACAGGAAACGTCAGCAGGCGCGCAAGACGCCCTCTTCCAGCTGAAACACACGATCCATGCGCCGCGCCAGGCCTGGGTCATGGGTGACGATGACAAAGCTCGTACCCTGTTCCCGGTTCAGCTCCAGCATAAGGTCATAGATACCCGCCGCCGTGCCGGGATCGAGGTTGCCCGTGGGTTCATCGGCAAGCACGCACCCCGGCCCAGATACCAGGGCACGGGCCACGGCGGTACGCTGACGCTCCCCACCGGACAGCTCCGACGGCTTGTGGGAAATGCGCTTTTCCAGGCCCACACGGACCAGCATCTCCCTGGCCCGGCTGCGCGCGTCGGCGATAGGCGTGCGTCGCAATAGCAGGGGCATGGCGACATTCTCCAGGGCGGTGAACTCTGCCAAGAGGTGATGAAACTGGTAGATGAAACCCAGGTGGCGGTTACGCACATGGCAGCGTCGGGCCTCCGGCAACCTGCTGAAGGCTTGGCCGTTTAGCAGCACCTCGCCATCATCAGGCTCATCCAATCCGCCCAGACAGTGTAATAAGGTACTCTTGCCTGAACCCGAAGCACCCAAAATACCGATCTGCTCTCCCGGGGCGACGCGTAGATCCACGCCACGCAGGACTTCCACGTCTTCGGGGCCGGTGGTGTAGGTTCGCCGCAGGCCACGGCTTTCCAGAACGGCTTCACTCATAACGCAGGGCCTCTGCCGGCAGAGTGCGGTAGGCATTCCAGGCCGGGTACAGGGTCATGAGAAAACTGCACAGGAAGGAGCCCGCTCCCACCAGCAGTACATCTTCCCAATGCAGATCGGAAGGCAGCATGCTGATGTAATAGACGCTGGGGTCGATGAAATGCACACCGAACAGGGATTCGATCCAGCTCACCGCCTGCTCCACGTTCAAAGCCAGAATAACCCCCAGGATCACGCCAATCAGGGTGCCGACGAAACCGATCACCGAACCCTGCACGATAAAAATGTTCATGATCTGCCGCGGCGCGGCGCCAAAGGTCTTGAGTATCGCAATGTCAGCCCGCTTGTCCACCACCACCATCACCAGGGTGGCGACGATATTGAAGGCGGCAATGACCACGATGAAAAACAGCAGCAGCCCCATCATGCGCTTTTCCATTTTCAGGGCTGAAAAGAAGTTCCGGTGCTGATCCGTCCAGTCGGTCACGCGAAAATAGCCATTGAAGGCCAGGGCCAGTTCCCGGGACACCTGGCGAGCCTGATAGAGATCATCCAGCTTGAGCCGGATGCCGGAAACGG
>DRLF01000265.1 GCA_011051425.1 Thiolapillus brandeum
CAGTGGCCCGACTGGATGATGATAGTCACGATCTGGTCACGCTGGAGAAACAGGAGGAAGAGAAAACGGCGTAAGTCATTGAAAAATTGGCGCCCTCGAGACGATTCGAACGTCCGACCTGCCGCTTAGGAGGCGGCTGCTCTATCCTGCTGAGCTACGAGGGCAGTGAGTGGGTGCGGATTATACCCCGGAAATTTCATGAATTGCACCTGCCCTCGCTCATCCTGCTTGGTGCTGCATCCTGCCTGTGTGATGAATTCCCGGGATAGCAAAAGCCGGCTCAGCGTTTCAGGATCAGTTCTACCACTGCCTTGCTACCGAAGTAGGCCAGGGCGAGGACGATGAAGCCTGTCAATGCCCAGCGTATGGCGGTACGGCCCCGCCAGCCGAAGCGGTAGCGTCCCCACAGCAGCACGGCAAAAGCCAGCCAGGCAAGGATGGACAGCAGGGTCTTGTGCACCAGGTGCTGGGCGAACATGTCGTCGAGGAAGACGAACCCGCTGGCCAGCGCCAGCGTCAGCAGGATGAAGCCGATGGTGATCATCTCGAACATCAGGCCTTCCATGGTCTGCAGAGGTGGCAGGGCGCGGATGAAGCCGCCGGGATGATGCTTGCGCAGGTGGCGGTCCTGAATGGCCAGCAACACGGCCTGCACGGCCGCCATGGCAAGTACGCTGTAAGCCAGGATGGAACTGATCACATGGGCGCGCAGTTCCCAGTTGGTGTCTGGTGGGAGCAGGCGCACGCCGGGAAAGAAATAGTCCAGCAGCAGGGTGCAGGCGGCGATGGGCAGCAGCACCACGCCCAGGGATTCGATGGGCTTGCTCAGAGCGGCCAGCAGATAGAGCAGGGCGATGACCCAGGCGGCGAAGGAGACCGCATTGAAGAAGCTGAAGTTAACGCCCTGCATGGTGTGCAGGGACAGGTACAGCAGATAGCCGTGCAGCAGCAGTGCCGAAAAACCCAGTACCAATCCCGTGGTTTTGGGCGGGCGACCGGCCTTTTCCGTCTTCAGCAGGCGCAGGGTGAACACGGCGCCGCTGAGAATATACAGGATGACGGCGGCAATCATGATGAGGGTGTTTTCCATGGGGTGAAATGATGGCATATCACGTCACATACCGAAAGTCCCGCATACCCGATATAATCAGCGGTATCACTGAAAACACCGGGCTGAAATACCATGTTTGACAATCTTTCCGACCGCCTCGGTAAAGTCGTCCAGAATCTGCGCGGGCAGGGACGCATCACCGAGGACAATATCAAGGACACCATGCGGGAAGTGCGCATGGCGCTGCTGGAGGCGGATGTCGCCCTGCCGGTGGTCAAGGAATTTGTCGACGACGTGCGGCAGAAGGCCCTGGGCGAGGAGGTGCTGAAGAGCCTCACGCCGGGACAGGCGCTGGTCAAGATCGTCAATGACGAGCTCACTCATGTCATGGGCGAGGCCAACGAGGCGCTGGATCTTCGTGCCCAGCCGCCGGCAGTCATTCTCATGGCAGGCCTGCAGGGCTCGGGAAAGACCACCAGCACCGCCAAGCTGGCACGTTTTCTCAAGGAACGGGAAAACAAGAAGGTCATGGTGGTCAGTACCGATGTGTACCGTCCTGCGGCCATCGATCAGCTGCAGACACTGGCCGGTGAGGTAGGGGCGGAATTCTTTCCCAGCGATCCGAAGCAGAAGCCGGTGTCCATTGCCAAGGCGGCGCTGAAAGCGGCGAAGAAAGCCTTTGCCGATGTGCTTATCGTCGATACCGCGGGCCGTTTGCATATTGATGAAGACATGATGTCCGAGATCAAGGATATCCACAAGGCGGTTGGCCCGGTGGAAACCCTGTTCGTGGTGGATTCCATGACCGGTCAGGATGCCGCCAATACGGCCAGGGCATTCAACGAGGCGCTGCCGCTTACGGGGGTGATCCTGACCAAGGCCGATGGCGATGCCAGAGGCGGTGCGGCGCTTTCCATCCGCAAGATCACCGGCAAGCCCATCAAGTTTCTGGGTGTCGGAGAGAAGACCACCGGTCTGGAGGCCTTTCACCCCGAGCGCGTTGCCTCGCGCATCCTCGGCATGGGTGATGTTGTCTCGCTCGTGGAGGAGATCGGCCAGAAAGTCGACCAGGAAAAAGCCGCCAAACTGGCGAAGAAGATTCACAAGGGGCAAGGCTTCACCCTCTCCGATTTCAAGGAACAGATGGAGCAGATGGCCAACATGGGCGGCGTTATGGGCATGATGGACAAGCTCCCCGGCATGGGTCAGGTGCCCGATGCTGTCAAGGCCCAGGCCGGCGACAAGGAGATCAAGAAGCTCATCGCCATCATCAACTCCATGACCCCGAAGGAGCGCGAATTCCCGAATATCATCAAAGGCGCCCGCAAACGCCGTATCGCCAGGGGCTCGGGCACCCAGGTGCAGGATATCAACCGCATGATGAAGCAGTTTCTGCAGATGCAGAAAATGATGAAAAAAATGAAAGGCGGTGGCATGGCCAAGATGATGCGCGGTATGAAAGGCAAGCTTCCCGGTGGTGGAATGCCGGGAGGCGGTATGCCGCCGGGCGGGGGCGGTTTTCCTTTCTGAGAAGGGCGTTTTTCCGCTGGGAAGACACCTGTCCCAGGTCAAATCCCGGCAAATTCCGTAAACCGTACTATGCTTTACAGACATCCCCTGTATATCCCGAGAGGTGGAGGAGGCATGTCCAGTGAAGACAGTAAGAGAGATACTTGACCAGAAAGGACGCGATGTTCACACCATCGATGCGTCAGAAACGGTGCTGCAGGCAATCAGGATGCTGGCAGACAAAGGCATAGGCGCGCTGGTCGTGCAGAATGACGGTAAGACGGTCGGGCTGTTTTCAGAGCGTGACTATACCTGTAAGGTGGTGCTTACGGGAAAACGCTCGGAAAGCACGCCGGTCGGAGACATCATGAGCCAGAAACTGCTGGTGGTTCATCCGGATACGTCCATCCAGGACTGTATGGTGCTGATGACCGAAAGGCGGGTCCGCCATTTGCCCGTCGTGGAAAACGACCGGCTGGTGGGGCTGGTGTCCATTGGTGATATCGTCAAGGACATCATCACCGAGCAGCAGGTGGTGATCGAGCAGCTGGAGCAGTACGTCTATTATTCCTGAGCGGCCTTTGGCCAGGGAGAAAGGAAATGTTGGGACTCGCTTTGTCCGGTGGCGGCTTCAGGGCCACACTGTTTCACATCGGTTCCTTGCAGCGTATCAACGAAGCCGGTCTGCTGGGCCGGATCGACGAATTCACCAGCGTATCCGGCGGTTCCATCATCGCCGCCCAGCTTGGGCTGCGCTGGCCGGAACTGGTATTCGGCGCTGACGGTATCGCAAAAAATATCCACGAACTGATCGTCGAACCGTTGCGGCTGTTCTGCGGGCGCACCATCGATGTGGGTGTCATCCTCGGGGGCATCATCAGCCCTTTCAGGCATCCCAGTGATCTGCTGATCGGCAACCACCGGAAGTATTTGTACGGCAACAGCACGCTGCAGGATCTGCCGGCCCGAACCGGCGGCCCGCGTTTTACCCTCTATGCCACCAGCCTGCAGACTGGTGCGAGTGTCGTGTTCAGTCACGAATACCTCAGTGAGTATCATCTGGGCAGGCTGCCGGACCCCGATATTCCCCTGGCTGTGGCAGTGGCGGCTTCCAGCGCCTTTCCCCCGCCGTTGTGCCCGGTGAAGCTCCGGGTCGACCCCGATGCCTGGTCCAGGGGAAATATCTCGGATCTGCACGGCGACAGCTACCTGAGGGAAAATCTGTGGCTTGCCGATGGGGGCATATACGACAACCTGGGTCTGGAACGCCTGAACCGCCTGTGTGACAGGATCCTGGTCAGCGATGCTGGCGCGCCTTTCAGCGTGGACAGAAAAGTCCGGCTGGCGCGCTTCAGCCAGCTTGCACGCACCAAGCGTACTCTGGATATCATGTCTGAACAGGTAAGGGCGTTACGCACCCGGGATCTCATCAGGCAGTTTGTCAGTGGAGAAAAAAGCGGTGCCTACTGGGGTATTGGTACGGTGATCAGTGATTTTCCGCTGGAGGAACGTGGACTCGTAGGTGCCCTGATGGCCGACAGCGAAGAGACGCGCCGGATTGCCGCCATGCGTACCCGCCTGAACCGCTTCAGCGCCGAAGAACAGGAAGCGCTGATCAACTGGGGCTATGCCCAGGCAGACGCCGCGTTGCGGGCCAGATTCGACCCGTCCCTGGCTGCGCCTGAACGGCTCCCATACCCGGATGCGCAGGCCCATGGATGACTCTCTGGTCTTTTGCGATCAGTCCCTGATCGACAGCGGTAAGCCGGCCACCCATGCCGTCGTGATCGGTGTTGGCGCCTACCCCCATCTCAACGGCGGTGATCCCGCTGCACTGACGGATTTGCACGGTGGGCTGGGGCAGCTTTCCTCGCCCCCGGTATCCGCCCGAACCATCACGGACTGGCTGCTCGACAGTTTCAACAATCCCGACAAGCCACTGGCGAGTGTATCCCTGCTGGTTTCTGAAGAGGAAGGCGGGCAGGTTTACCACCATGACAGCCTGCAACAGCCGTTCTCGGCGCCCGCGGCCACTTTCGGCAATGTGAAGCAGGCGGTCAGAAACTGGAAAAAGCGGGGTGATGTGAATGAAGAGAACCTGATGCTGTTTTTCTTCTGTGGACATGGTGTGGCGCGAGGGCTGGACGGTTTGACCCTGTTGCTGTCCGACTACGGGGAGTCCGAGGCAATGCCCATGGAGGGCGCGCTGGACTTTGCGGCGCTGCACCGCGGCATGTCCCAGTGCGCCGCTTCCAGCCAGTGCTATTTTGTCGATGCCTGCCGGGCAGTGTCCGATATCGCCGCCCGAACCACGGCGACGGGTCAGACGATTATTCAGGACAGCATCGACCGCCCCTGGAGTTCGGACTGGAAGTTTTCCATCTTCTATTCCACGCTGGCGGGAGAACGCGCCTACGGGCGGAAGAACCGGCCCAGTATCTATACCGAAGAGCTGATCCGGGGGCTGAACGGCACGGGCAGCAACAACCGCAGCGCAGACGGCAGCTGGTGGGTGTACACAGGTGATCTGAGTATTGCACTGCATCATGGCCTTTCCCGGCACGGAAAGAAGATCAAGTCTCCCATGTCGGCCCAGGTGCACTTCCGGTTCCACAAGCTGTTGAAAGAGCCCATCGTGCCGGTAGTGGTGTCCTGCAGTGTCGATGCCGATACGGACCAGGCCGAGTTTGTCTGCCTGCACGGGGAAACGACTGTGGACAGCCGTACTCCACAGCCGGACAAGTGGAAAATCGAGATTCCGCATGGCAACTACGATTTCGTAGCGAAAGTCGACAGCCGCAAGGGGGAGCGCAAGGATGAAACCGTGTTGCCACCCTATCGTGATATCGAAATCGAACTGGAGGCGGGCACATGAGCATCCATGTAGCAGCCAGAGCACTTCTGTACGAGCGTCAGGCCAGGAAGGGGCTGATGGGCAGCGTATTCTTTCGCGGGGAAGAACAGCAGAACCGTTTCGTGGCGGATATTCGCGTACCTCTCGTTGATCATGCCAGTCAGTACACGGAAGAGACGTTGCAGGACATTGCGCCCGGGGAATATCTCATCCAGCTGTCCCTGCCCAATGGTGGCGTGATTACGCAGAATTTCACCGTGCAGGCCGGTGAGGATACCCGGGTGATCATCACGATTCCCCATGAAGGCCCACATGAATGGTCGAGCCTGCATGCCATGACAGGCAAGTTCGCACAGGAAGCCGTGGCTACCGGAGGCTACATGCGCCCCATGGCTGCCAGATCCCAAAGCTATGCCCAGCTGAGTGCAGATCCCGAATTCGGCTATGCCCTTTCCTGGCTGGCGCCTGATCAGAACCCGGCCGACGGGATGCTTTCCGGTGATCAGGTGCTCCGGGAACTCGGCGAACTGATGGGCAGGGAGCCTGATGTGCGCAGTGCCACGGTGAAGCTGGGAACCGCAATACCCGTAGAGGAGCCTTCTCTCGAAGATGGCGACTTTGCCCTGTTCCGCTTCAAGCACGGGGGACTTCAGGCAGGTGAAAGCACTGATGATGAGGACTTCTTCCTGGGGCCGGGCAGCAACATGGACCGCCGTTTTCTGCTTCAGCAGTCCGCCTTTGGTGCCCAGCTCATCAGCCTGCCCACGCCCTGGACGACGCCACAGGGACAGGAAGTGGTGGAGCTCCTGATAAAGAAACACAGCATTTTCGAAGAGCTGGATTATGCAATGACCATCGGTGATCCCATGATCAACACCCTGCTGGGCTATATCAACATGGGCGCGGTACACCTGGCCCAGCGCCTGCTGGACGTGGAGCAGGCGCAGCAGATGCTGTATGAAAAGATCTCCTATCCCCTGGCGGCCACCATCGGTGGCTATGTGCTGGTGCTGGGGAGAAACACAGGGGAATACCGTTCGCAGGCCCATGTCTGGAAATCCTGGGTGGAGAACCTGGATCACTGGTTTGAATGGTTGCCAGATGGCGCCATCCTGAACGCATCCATGCAACTGATGGAAAAGCAGCCTGACCTGGAAAAAGCCCGTGATGCCCTGATGAGGGCTTTCTCCCGGGGGTTGCCCTATTTCACCTTTGGGCTGAAACAGCTGCTGGACGGGATGCGCTTCTTCGCCGGCAAAGGTGATGCCGAGGCACAGGGCTGTCTCGATGTGCTGAAGGTAATTGCTGCCGGTGTGGATTCCGGCTCGCCCTTTCTGACGGTCACCGTTGCCTCCTCCTGGGAGGAGAAGAAAAAGACACCAACCCTGGAGATGCGTTATGGCTGATGAACTCACCGTTACCATGCTGCCCGCCAAGGAAGGCGATTGCATTCATGTGGCCTGGGGCGCTGCTCCGGAGCAGAAGCACCTGCTTATCGACGCCGGTCGCCAGTGGACCTGGAAACATGCGCTGAAACCCTATCTGCAGGAAAAGGGGATAACCCGGCTGGAACTGCTGGTGGTCTCCCACGTGGACCGTGATCACATTGATGGCGTACTGGCATTGATCAGGGACCCGGAACTGGATCTGGAAGTGAAAGAGATCTGGTTCAATACCTGGGATCACCTGCTAGGAGAAAGCGTGTCTTCGCTGGAAGAAGATGACGCTATCGAACACTTCGGCGCGAAGATGGGAGAAGAGCTCGGCCCGCAAATTCTCAGAAGGCGCTGGCCCTGGAACAGGCGTTTCGCGGGAAGGGCAGTGGAACTGTCCGATACGCTGGCAGACAACCGCTTTGTGCTGGATGAACTTTGCCTGACCCTGCTTTCCCCGGATCGAGCCAGGCTGGAAGCATTGCAACCCGTCTGGAAAAAGGAATGCCGCAAAGCGGGGCTGACTCCCGGTGCCAGGCTCGAAGACTATGTGCCGGAAGAGGACGACGGGCTGGAATCCTTCGGGCAGCCCGGTGTCGATGAGTTGGCTTCAGAGCCGTTTCAGGAGGATGGCTCCGCCCCCAACGGCACCAGCATCGCCTTTGTGCTGGAATACGGCGATGCCAGGGTGCTGCTGGCGGCTGATGCCCACGCGGACCTGCTGGTACAGGGGCTGAAAGCGCTGGGAGCAACGCCGGAACAGCCATTGCGTCTGGATGCCTTCAAGATTCCCCATCACGGCAGCAAATACAATGTTTCGAAGGAGTTGCTGGCTTTGACCGACTGCAGGCATTACCTCGTTTCCACCAATGGCAACTATTTCCATCATCCCGATCAGGTGGCCATCGCCAGGCTGGTCAAGTACGGTTCCGAAGCGGCCGAACTGGATTTCAACTACAGGAGCGACAGCAATGCGTTGTGGGAAAACCGGCACTGGCAGCATCAGTACGGCTATTCCACCCGCTATCCCGGCAGCGGTGAAGATGGTTGGTTGAGTCTGAGTTTCAGACGTTAATGTGGAAGTAAGCCTAAGTTATAGATTTTGCAGGACTCTGGATGACGCAGCTTCGCGCCATGATCGTAGATACTCTGTTTCCAGTCAACGTTTATTACTACTTGAGCCATAAAATATTTGAATCAAGTGCCGGCCCTCTGATAGAAACGAGTGCCATCGAAGTC
>DRLF01000266.1 GCA_011051425.1 Thiolapillus brandeum
GCCTGGGGCGTTTCGCCGCCGCCCTGCCCCATCTGGAGGGCGTGGACCTGCTGCCCTACCACGCCATCGCCGCCGACAAGTATGGGCGCTTGCACCGGCCTTACGATCTGAACATCCAACCGCCGGATGAGGACCGCCTGGCAGGGATTCAACAGCTGCTGGCTGCTTTCCACCTGCCTGTTCGCATCGGCGGCTGATCTGATGAGCCAACAGGTAGAATAACAGGTAGTTTCGAGTCTCAGCAGATCCAAATTTTGTGCTCAAAGCAGACCACAGTCCGCGCCGGGCCCGCTGGACTGTGGTCCAGCGGGAGCAATTTTGGATCCACCGAGTCTGTCCGTGACAAGTATCTGCTCAGTGTGTACGAGTCCCGGCGACAGATACAAGCAGATGCTGGGATACACCAGGTATCGTGAAAAAATTGGCCCGACGTACCGGCAGGACCGGGCGGAGAAAGGAGGAAAAGCCATGAGCAGGTCCGTGAACTATGCGCAGGGTCCATCGCATCCCTGTCCACGCTGCGGCGAGCAAGTGCCTGCCGGAGCAGACAGGTGTCCGTCGTGCGGGCAGCCGCTATGCCCCGAATGTGGCGCCACTGTGGGCGAGCACTGGTCCAACTGCGTAGCTTGTGGGGCCAAGCGGGACCTGTTCTGTCCCGAGTGCGGTGGCGTCGTCAAGCCACGAGATCGGATCTGTCCGCACTGCGGCGTTTCGCTGGAGGCCGGCCTGGACAGGAAGCCTGCACTGCCGCGTGCCGCGCCACAGCCGAGCACGCCGGCCCCTACCTTGGGGCAGAGAGCGCCGGCCTGCGCCGTCTGCGGGCGGCAGGACGAGACGCTGCGTTTGGTGGTCTTTCCCTACGTCTTTAGCGTAGTCGTCATGACTTCCCGGCAGGCTTTTTCCGGGGTGTGGTGCCGCAAGCATCGTAATCGGTATTGGGTTCTGTCCAGCTTGATCACCTCCCTGGCAGGCTGGTTTGGTTTTCCATTCGGCTTGATTTATACGCCACTGACGCTGCTCAAACTAGCCCAGGGCGGCGAGCAGCCGCTGGGACAGAACCAGCACCTGCTCCAGGTGTTGGCCAGGCATAAATTGCGGGCTGGGGACACAGCAGGAGCCATTCGCTGTCTGGAAGAGGCCCTGCGCCTGGGCGATGACGGGGCGAGCCAGCGGCGGCTGCTGAACCTCTACAAGAAGCACCCACTGTCCAGCCAAGAACCTAATCCTCGCCTGTGGCCGCTGTTCGTGGCCATCCTGGGCGCAGTCACTCTGGGCATCACAATCGGCTTGCTGGACTATGCCATTATGAGTGGGTTTTCGATACTGTTCGGCGAGGGTAGCAGCATTCTGCTCACCATCCTGAGCTGGACGCCGTGGGTGACCCTGATCTTCCTGGGGGGACTGGGGATCGGCCAGATAGTCGAGTGGGCCTTGCGACGCACCAGCTGCCGCCAGAAGGAACTGGGGTTGGCCCTGGCCGTCGTCTTGGCCCTGGTAGCACTGTATGGGACACAACAGGGAGCGGCGATAGCCGACTATGTCTGGTGGCTCCTCTACGGCGAGCCGACGAATGGGTTTCTGTACAACCTTTTTCTCGGTTGGTTCACGCTGACCACAGGCGGAGCCCTCTGGCTGGCGGATCAGGTGGCCTCTGGCAACGCCAGCGGGACCATCTACCTGGTGCTGTTCGTCGTTGCAACCGTGTACTACCTGACAACCAGCGTGCGGGCAGCCAATGGCATCGTGCGCTGGCAGCAAACCCTGGCGACGATCCGGGCGCGGGGCAAGCCGGCCCAAGCCCGGATCTTGCAGCGGGGCTGGCTGGCTATTGGCGCTGTCTTTGTGTGCCTGACCTGTTCGCTCGTCTCGCTGCCCATCCTGGGAACGGCCACCTTCATCACGGAAAACGCGGTCCGTATGAAGCAGATCGCGGACCTTCACGAGCAGGGCCAGGTGGACCAGGCTGTCGCAGAGCTAGAAGCCCTGGTCGCAGAAAACCCTGACCTGGTTATCGTTCGCAGCTCCCTGGGGGCGTCGTATGCCATGCGAGGGCAGTTCGAGCAAGCCAGGCGCGAGTTGGAAATCGCCACCAACCTGCAACCGGAGTCGGGTGTTCCCCACGCTTTGCTGGCCACCGTTTACTACTTTTTGGACGAAACGGACCTGGCCAAGCAAGAACTGCGGCAAGCTGAAGAACTTGGGCAAGACGATGAAACCACACAGATTGTGCTGGGCCATGCTTATCAATACATGCGGCGTTTCGCTGAAGCCGAGGACCACTACCGCAAAGCCACCGAACTCGATCCAGAAGACGCGGAAGCGCAACAGGGTTTGGCCCGCGCTTACGCAGCCCAGGGCAAGTACGAACAGGCGTTGGCAACATGCAACCGGGCACTGGAACTGGCCGAGGACCCGACCGATGCCTATGTGACCCTTGGTCACGTGCATATCCAGCGGGAAGATCTGGATGCGGCCTGGGCGGCCTTTTCTGCAGCCAGGGAGGCAACGCCGGGGGATGCAAGCGCCCATGCCGGGTTGAGCAGGGTCCACTTCCTGCGGGGCGAAGTCGCCAAGTCGCTGCAAGAAGCCGAGGAGGCTGTGCGGCTCGATCCCTACAACCGCTTGGCCCAAGAGAACGTGGCCCTTGCCCGTCACGCTTTGGGTGACCTGGACTTGGCCCTGGAAGCAGCTCAGGAAGCGGTACGGCTCAATCCCCAGGCTGACACAGCCTATTACGTCCTGGGTCTGTGTTACCGGGACAGCGACCAACGGGACAAGGCCGTCCAGGCCTTCGAGACCTTCCTGGACTTGTACTGGGACCGAGCCTACGTCCGGGAATGGAAAGCTGAGGCGGAGGCGTACTTGATGGAACAGAAATGAGCCATGTTGCAGAAAGGGGCAACTTGGTACACAACAGAGGGAGGAGCAAAATGCCCACCATGACCGAGCGGGTGGCCCGGCTGCGACAACAAAGCCTGGCCGCCATCCCTACCATCTCCACCGAGCGGGCGGAGCTGATGACCGAATTCTACCGGCAGCACACCGGGTTGATGTCGGCGCCCATGCGCCGCGCCCTGGCCTTCCGCTACCTCATGGAGCACAGGACCGTCTATATCGGAAAAGGGGAGCTGATCGTCGGCGAAAAGGGCCAGGCCCCCAAAGCGACGCCCACCTACCCGGAGCTGTGCTGCCACACCCTGGAAGACCTGGACATCCTGGACAGCCGCCCCAAGATTCCCTTCCGCGTCAGCCCGGAGGCGCGGCGGGTCTATGCCGAAACGATCATCCCCTTCTGGCAGGGCAAGACGATGCGCGAGCGGCTCTTCGCCGAGATGACCGACGAATGGTTAGCCGCCTATGAA
>DRLF01000267.1 GCA_011051425.1 Thiolapillus brandeum
AGGGACACCAGGTTCACCTGGTCCAGCCAGACCCTGAGCAGGCTATCCACCTGTTCCCGGTGCGCGCCCTCCAGGCCGGCGGCCAAGTGGGCGAGCTGGCTGTAGTAACGGGCGTCCAGGGTGGCCTCCACGTCGAACAGGGCGCGCTGCTCCTCGTAGGCCTTGCGCGCCGGGCCGGCCAGCTGCCCGTATTCCGTGGTGGCGAGTTGGCGCAGGAATTCCTCCACGCTGTCCGTGGCCAGCAGGGTCTGCAGGGGCAGGCTGGCCAGGGGACCGAGATCCAGCAGATCGGGAGGCTGTTGTTTCCGGGCAAAACGGGTGCGCAGCAGGAACTTGAGATTGATCAGCTCCAGGCGGCGCATCCAGTGACGAATGAAGCGACGCTGGGCGGCGTTCATGACGCGCATGAGCAGTACCGCCTCATCGATGAGCCGGCTGGCCAGCACCTGCTCCAGCTCCCCGGGACTGGCAGGCAGTTCATGGGCCAGGGACGCCAGCCCGGCCTTGTGCAGCAGGGGGGCGAGGTCCGCATAAGGCTGTTCCAGAAGCCGGCTGCGCTGGGGGCGATGCAGCAGCTGTCCCACCAGCAGGGACACCCGTGTGTCCAGGTAGGCCTGGTCTGCCACGCGGCGGTTCATGCGTCCGGGTCCGTGACCATGCGCAAGGCCGCCTGGATGGCGTCCTCGCGGGACTCGTCCGCCATGGCCTGCAGGGCGTGGCTGCGCTCCTCGTGACGCAGGCGCATCTCGGCGATGCTCTGCTCCACCCGCTGCCGGGCCTTGTCCATGAAGGAAGCGCGTATCTCGGGAATGCGCGCCTCGAAGCGCTGCTCCGCCAGCCGCGCCTCTTCCAGAGCCTGGCGGTGAATGGCCTCGCGCTCCTCCACCGCCTGAGTGACCAGGGCCTCGGCCTTCATCTCCGCGTCCAGCAGACGCTTGAGCGTGTCTTCCATATTCTCCACCCTCGATGGATGACATGGGTATGAGAATACTATACGCCTGTTTTGCGTTGGGGCTGAAGTGCTGGGGTTGGGATTGGATGGGGGCGTTGCTTGTGTGGGCTGCTGGAGGGGCGGTAAAAGCGTGGATTCAGTGTGGAAATCTGGCAGGGGAGCTGATAAATTAGCAATATCAATGAGTTGGGATGGAAGATGTCTGGGCAGGGAAGCATGGATTCATTTCCCTTTCCGGTTTTTTGGCTATGGTTTTCCGTTGAGATTAGGCGTGAGAGGGACTAGCTAGCCCGCATCGCTCACCGATCCCCTGGTTCTGGCGTTTTTGGGCGCCGCGACGCGGGCAAGGTGGCGTGATAGCCCGTTTCTCGAGCCAATGAACCAGACAGGGGAAGTCATATTCGTGTTTTTCACACTCCAGGGGGCTCTGGAGGATGTTTTTTCCACGGAACAAACGCACTGCCCCCTCAGCACCGGAGTCTGATCGTCTGTGTCAACATTGATGAATGTAACAGCGTTTATCCAGGGGGCGACCAGGCAGGGTGCTGCTTGAGATTGGCCAAAATCTGGGCGATATCACTGGCGTAGGGGTACGCTTCTGAGAAGGACAGCCAGACCTTACGTGCCGTCAGGCGCAGGCGGGCGCCGATTTTGAGGAGCTTCAGGCGAATCGTCGTGCTCTGGGCTTTGGCAAATGCCGTACCGGCCAGGCCCAGCCGGCGCAGGCCCTGCAGCAGGACATAGGCAAAGGAAGAGAAGTACAGCCGCAGTTGGTTTGCCCGCAAGGTGGCGCTGCTGGTGCGATCGGCGAACAGCCCCAGTTGCTGCTCCTTGATCCGGTTCTCCATTTCGCCTCGGGCACAGTAAAGTTCTTCGTATAATCGTTTGGCATCCGCCTCACCCGGGCTCAGGCTGGTGACGACAAAACGCGGATTGGCCTTGCCCGGCAGGTATTCCGCCTTGCCGATCACCCGCCGTTCACAGGACCAGGATTTGCGCGTGCGGTAGCGAAAGTCGCGGAAACACCGTGCGGCCTCGCCAGTACGCTCACAGGCCAGGCGGGCGGCTTCCATCTCTTGGCCCAAGGCCCGTTGCAGGCGCTTGTTAGGAAATAGAAGACACCCACCCATTGGCGCTCATTGGCATTTCCTCAAAAAAAGCGCCCGCAGGAATAGAAGACACCCACAAATTGATGCCGCCTCGGAAAAGCTTCCAGTTTCGACGCCAGTCGAAAGGAATACAGCCATATTCCCACGGTTTCCACGCTGCCACGGCGCTTTTTCACCGTTCCGGCGGTGATTTCACAACCACCGGCCCAGCAGCCACCCTGCCGGTATCGGCAAAACGGTGAAAATCAGAGAAGGAATGGGAAAGGTGTGCGCGCTTGGTGGCGCTTTTATCCCGGAGAGAAATATCGCCGGCAGTTGCCGATACCCTGAACCCAATGCTGTGCCCGGGCTTCAACCACCGTTTCCACTTTCTCCGGCCGTCCCACCAGGGAATGAAACAGGCCCTCGAAGGATTGGGTGAGTTCCTGCCAGGAACGGTCTTCCAGGCCCAGGCGTTGCAGAATGGGTAACTGGGCACCATCGATATGCCCGGCTTTATCCTCCCGAATCGCCCGACCGGTCCAGTCCAGAAGTTCCAGATACTCCGAAAAAGCAAAGGGAATGCCCTTGGGTGCATCCTGCCGATGATTTCCCACAAAAGGCAATAGCTCAACAGGTTGAGCCTGCTTGTGCAAAGCCGCATGAACGCGCTTGCG
>DRLF01000268.1 GCA_011051425.1 Thiolapillus brandeum
ATTCCCATCGAACTGGCGATGAACGTCGTGGATCAGCTGCGCAAGGATGGGCATGTGACCCGAGGTTATCTTGGTGTGCTGATTCAGGATGTCGACCGCAACCTTGCGGAAACCTTTGGCATGAGCCGTCCCCAGGGTGCGCTGGTCGCCAGGGTGATCAAGGATTCACCGGCAGCCAAAGGTGGTTTGCAGGTCGGTGATGTCATCCTGATGTTCAATGATCAGCTGTTGCGCAACTCTTCGCAGCTACCGCCACTGGTGGGGACCATGGCCGTGGGAGAGGACGCCAGGCTGAAGGTGCTGAGAAATGGAAAGGAAATCGAACTGACCGTGCGTATCGCCGAACTGCCGTCGGAAGAGGCACAGGAGCAACCCGAAGAGACAGCTGTACCGGACGCGGCCAAGAGCAACAGGCTGGGACTGGTATTCTCTGAGCTTACAGCGGAAGAAAGGAAAAAACTGGAGCTCTCGAATGACGAAGGTGTGCGGGTTGAAGAAGTCCACGAAGGACCTGCAGCGTCGGCGGGTGTCGATCCTGGCGACGTGGTGCTGATGGTGGATGGCAGGAAGATTTCCAGTCTTGCTCAGCTGCAGCAGATCATTAAGGCCGTGCCGAAAGGAAAAACAGTGGCCATGCTGCTGCTCAAGCCTCAGGGACCGGTATTCGTCGCCTTGCGTGCGCCTGACTAGTATTGAGAGGGCCTCAGGCTTCGGAAGTCTGCAAGCAAATCTGCCGGGAAAAAAAAGTCAATCCGGAGTATCATTCGCCGTTGCTGATTTTTCCGGGGATTGGGTCTGATGGGGGAAGCCTCCAGGCTGGAATTCCGAGACTCCCGAGGACTGATGTCTAAACTCGATCACATTCGAAATTTTTCCATCATTGCGCATATCGACCATGGAAAATCCACCATTGCAGACCGTTTCATACAGATTTGTGGTGGCCTGACCGAAAGGGAAATGGAAGCCCAGGTGCTCGATTCCATGGATCTGGAGCGTGAACGCGGCATCACCATCAAGGCGCAGAGTGTCACCCTGGATTTCGTCGCCAAGAATGGCGAGACCTACAAGCTGAATTTCATCGATACTCCCGGCCACGTCGATTTTTCCTACGAAGTGTCCCGCTCACTGGCCGCCTGTGAAGGTGCGCTGCTGGTAGTGGATGCCGCTCAGGGCGTGGAGGCCCAGAGCGTGGCAAACTGTTACACCGCGATCGAACAGGGGCTGGAAGTGGTGCCGGTGCTGAACAAGATCGATCTGCCTTCCGCGGAACCGGAAAGAGTGATTACCGAGATCGAGGAAATCATCGGTATCGAGGCGGAAGACGCCCTGCGGGTCAGTGCCAAGACGGGATTGGGAATCGAGGAATTGCTGGAAAGCCTGGTAGAGCGCATTCCTTCGCCCAAGGGTGATCCTGATGCGCCGTTGCAGGCGCTGATTATCGATTCCTGGTTTGATCCCTATGTTGGCGTCATCTCCCTCATCCGGGTAATGAATGGCAGCATCAACCGTCGTGACAAGTTCGTGATCATGTCAACCGGGCGCACTTATCAGGCGGAAAAAGTCGGCGTGTTTACGCCAAAGCGTACCGATACCAAAAGCCTGGAAACCGGTGAGGTGGGCTATGTCATCGCCGGCATCAAGGAGATCGATGCCGCTCCGGTGGGGGATACCATCACTCTTGCCGACAACAAGGCGGCTGAACCGCTGCCGGGTTTCAAAGAGATGCAGCCCCGGGTGTTCGCAGGCCTGTATCCCATAAGCTCGGATGACTACGAGAATTTCCGGGAAGCCCTGAGAAAACTGCGCCTGAACGACGCGGCCCTGCATTTCGAGCCGGAAACTTCCCAGGCGCTGGGTTTTGGCTTCCGCTGCGGTTTTCTGGGTATGTTGCATATGGAGATCATCCAGGAGCGCCTTGAGCGGGAATACGATCTCGACCTGATCACCACCGCGCCCACGGTCATCTACGAAGTGGAGAAAACGGATGGCGAGGTGGTGATGGTGGATAATCCTGCCGACCTGCCTGATCCAGGCCAGATAGCAGAAATTCGCGAACCCATAATTGAGGCGCATATCCTGGTGCCCCAGGACTATCTGGGCAATGTCATCAGCCTGTGTATCGAGAAACGCGGTGTGCAGAAAAACATGCAGTATCTGGGCGGCCAGGTGCAACTCGTGTATGACCTGCCCATGAACGAAGTGGTGCTGGACTTTTTCGACCGTCTCAAGTCCGTCAGCCGGGGTTACGCCTCCTTTGAATATGAGCTGGACCGTTTTCAGGCAGCTAACCTGGTGAAGCTGGATATCCTCATCAACGGTGAGCGTGTGGATGCCCTTTCTCTTATCGTGCACAGGGATTATGCGGAAAGCCGGGGCAGGGAGCTGACGGAAAAGATGAAGGAAATCATCCCCCGGCAGATGTTCGAAGTGGCCATACAGGCGGCACTGGGGAGCAAGATCATCGCACGCTCCACGGTGAAGGCCTTGCGGAAAAATGTCACCGCCAAGTGTTATGGCGGTGATATTACCCGCAAGCGCAAACTGCTGGAAAAACAGAAAGCCGGCAAAAAGCGCATGAAGCAGGTAGGGCGGGTGGAGATTCCCCAGGAAGCTTTCCTGGCGGTACTGAATGTTGGCAAGGACAAATAACCTCTGTTTGGAACTAAAAATATTATGAAAGAAGAAAAACAAACATCCGTCTATGAAATCGTTTTGTTGATTGGTGTTGCAGCGGTTTTTATCTGGCTGTTGTCTGCCTTTGGCATAGAGCCTGCACTGGTTTTTGCCACGGTGATTTCCGGGCTGATCTGGGGAGCTTACCTGTTGTTCCGGGGAAAGCGGAAACCGGAAGCGGGGAAGGAGAAGGCCAAAGAACCCCTGATGGTGGATTATGCACGATCCTTTTTTCCTATTTTTCTGTTCGTGTTGCTGCTCAGGGCGTTCGTGGTCGAACCCTTTCGCATTCCCTCTGGTTCCATGATGCCCACTTTGCTGGTCGGTGATTTCATACTGGTCAACAAGTTCGCCTACGGGCTGAGAGCCCCGGTCACCAAAACCAAGTTTGTCGATATTGGCGAGCCGGAGCGGGGTGATGTGGTGGTTTTCCGCTATCCGCGAGACCCCAAGCTTGACTATATAAAGCGCCTGGTGGGTTTGCCCGGTGATCGTATCGCTTACCGAAACAAGGTGTTGTATGTCAACGGCAAAGCCATGCCGCAAAGCAAGGTGGGTCTTTACGATGCTGTCGGATCGGGCATCCGGATGCGGGGTAGCTGGGAACTGAAGGAAGACCTGG
>DRLF01000269.1 GCA_011051425.1 Thiolapillus brandeum
ATCCGTCGTTTCCACCCTGGCGCCCATGAGTCTCAGGGGCTCTGTCACCCGGCGCATGGGACGACCGGACAGGGAAGCATCGCCGGTCAGGGTCAGATCCAGCCCCTGTCCGGCCAGCAGGCCGGAGAGCAGGCGCATGGAAGTGCCGGAATTGCCCAGATCCAGTGGCGTTTGCGGCGCTTTCAGGCCGTGCATGCCTACTCCGCAGATCACCACACGGCCATTCTCCGGGCCTTCGATATTCACGCCCATCTTGCGAAAAGCATTGAGCGTAGCCAGACTGTCTTCACCTTCGAGGAAACCACTCACATGGGTGGTGCCTTCCGCCAGGGAACCCAGCATGATGGAACGGTGGGAAATGGATTTGTCACCGGGAACGCGCAAGCGGCCTTTCAGGGCGCCTCCGCTGCGGGCATGAAAACGGATGTTTGAATGGGACAAGATGATCTACTCGGTTGATTGTCTGGATGGCAGCCCATCCACGAAACGGTCCCGCGCTTCCTTGGCGCGGGAAAACACTTCCAGGAGATGCTCGCCGTCACCTGCGGCGATGGTCTGCGCCAGATCATTCATCTCTTCGGCAAAGGCGGCCAGCATCTTGCTCAGAGCCGGGCCGTTTGCGACACAGACGTCCCGCCACATGACCGGGTTGCTGGAGGCGATACGGGTAAAATCGCGAAATCCGCCAGCCGCATAGCGGAAGATCTCGTCATTCTCCTTCATGCGCGACAGGGCATCCACCAGGCCGAAAGCCAGCATGTGCGGCAGATGCGAGGTCGCGGCCAGCACCTCATCATGGTGCCCGACTGTCATCTCGCTGACCTCGGCACCGCAGGCTTCCCACATGGCCCTCACCCGGGCGGTCGCCTCGGGATCGGTACTTTCCGTGGGCGTCAGAATGACACGACGGTCCTGATACAGCTCGGCAAAGGAGGCTTCCACACCGTTCTTTTCGGTACCCGCAATGGGATGCCCGGGCACCAGCATGGCAGGCACTTCACCAAAAGCTGCCTCGGCGTCCGCAACCACGCTGGCCTTGCTGCTGCCGCCATCGGTGATCACGGCATCTTCTGCCAGATGCCCGACCATGGCAGCAAAGGCATCTTTCATCGCACCCAGGGGAACGGCGAGGAACACCATGTCGGCACCTTCCACAGCCTCACCGATATCATGGGTGTAGCTGTCGATCACACCCAGTTCCAGGGCCTTTTCCAGATTGGCCTTGCCACGGCCACAGCCGACGATCTCCTGTACTTCGCCAGCCTTTCGCAGGGCGCGCGCCAGGGAGCCGCCAATGAGCCCGACACCGATAACGGCCAGTTTCCGGATCATGAGGCCAGCACCTTTTCCAGCATTCGCAGGAAACGTTCGTTCTCTTCGGAGGTGCCCACGGTGACCCGCAGGTGCGTGGGCAGGCCGTAGTTGGCCACAGGACGCACGATCACGCCGTTTTCCAGTAACTTCTGGTAGATTTCACCGCCATTTCGACGAAGATCGACGGTGACAAAATTTCCCGCAGAAGGAATGTAGTCCAGACCTAGCGCTTCAAATCCGGCGGCCAGCTGCGCCAGTCCCTGGGCGTTGTTCTCTCGGCTCCGGCGGAGAAATTCCACATCATCCAGGGCTGCTTCGGCGGCGGCAAGGGCCGGCATGTTCACATTGAAAGGATGGCGCACCCGGCTGATCAGATCGATCAGGGACGCACCCGCCATGCCGTAACCGATACGAAGCCCGGCCAGGCCATAGATCTTGGAAAAGGTGCGCGTGACGATGAGGTTGGGAAATTCCGTTAGCCAGGCCACGCCGTCAGGAAAATCCTCATGACTGACATACTCGGTGTAGGCCTCGTCGAGCACCACGACCACATCCTCGCGCAATGCCTGCAGGAAGGCGTGCAGCGCTTCCCGGTTCAGCCAGGTACCCGTGGGATTGTTCGGATTGGCAATGAAAACAACCCGGGTATCGTTGTCCACCAGTTTGGCCATGGCATCCAGATCGTGGCCGTAGGGCATATCCTGATGATCCGGCGGCAAGGCATCGGCTACCCTGCATTGCGCTCCCGCCGCCGTCGTATATATAGGGTACATGGCAAAACTGTAACGGGAAAACACCGCATTGCGACCTGGCGACAGGAAGCTTCGCGCCACCATGTCGATCACGTCGCTGGAACCGGCGCCCAAAACCAGCTGCTCCGATTCAAGGCCATGAATGCCCGCCAGTTTCGCCTTGAGCCTGTAACCACTGTCATCCGGGTACAGGTTGATGCCCGCAATAGCATTGACAGCAGCCTGTGCACCCAGGGGACTGGGGCCCAGGGGATTCTCGTTGGAAGCCAGCTTGATGGTTCCCGACAAACCCAGCTCTCTCTCCAGTTCCTCTATGGGTTTCCCCGGAACATAGGGCTGCAGGTCACTGATGCCTGGCGCGGTCAATATAGAAAAATCGGTCATAATCCGGGTGAACCCTGAAAAACAGCGATCTATTCTAACCCGAATTCAGGGGCGGATGCTGCAGTGAAACAGAATTAGCGCGGGCATTGTCCTCTCTGGTTTTTTCAATGGCAATACGATAGCATTCAGCCTGACTGTAACCATCAACAGCAAGGAAAATATCATGAAAAAAGTTCTCATTGTCACCATGCTCCTTTCTCTTCTTTCCCTGTTTGGTCTCAGCGGCTGCAGCACCGTGGAAGGCGTCGGCAAGGATATCCAGAAAGGTGGCGAAGCCATCGAAAACACAGCAAAAAAACACTGATTTCATTGACGGGGAAACGCAAGGTTTCCCCGTCAAAAAAATGAACCGGGGAAGGGACATCCCCCTTCCCTACGCCACTCTTTCCGCCAGCAGCTTGTGGTCGATATCCTGCTGACGCTGTACTTGCCCCAATAGATCATTCTTTCTGACCAACGTTTCTGTTTGTCAGATTGCTTTGCATTGCCCTGATCCGGTCATTCGAACTCATTTTTCAGCCCGCAATTCCTGTATTCCCAGGATTACACCCTGAAATCACATTCCGGCAGACCGATGCGGCATTTTTCCGTACATCTGCCCTGCCTCCACTTAAGTTCTCCCCCGTATCGCCGATGAGTTCCGTAACTCGACTCTCGACCCAAACAGTTACGGTATTTCTATGTCCATGGATCTTTCTGAATTTCTCGACGTATTCCTCGAAGAGTGTTTCGAGGGACTCGAAGCGATGGAATCCGGACTGCTGCATCTGGATGAAGGTACTGACCTCGAAGAAATAAACACCATATTCCGTGCTGCACATTCCATCAAGGGTGGCAGTGCCGCCTTCGGCTTCGACCACATTTCCAACTTTACTCACGTCATGGAAACTCTGCTGGACGAGCTGCGCAACGGCTCCCGCCAGGTGGACAAGAACATCGTCGATCTGCTGCTGGCCTCGGTGGATATCCTGCGGGAAATGGTGGAAGGCCTGAAAACCGATGAAACCCCTGATGAAGCACGGGTCGCTGAACTGAAAAAGAAACTTGAAATGGCCCTGGCCGACAGCGGCGCCTCATCCGATCCTGAGTCGGAAACCCCGCCAGAGTCCGATGCTCCCAGTAAAGATCAGGATCAGGCAGAGGCTGCGTCCTGGCATATACGGTTTATCCCCGGCCCGGACCTCTTCCGTGATGGCAACGATCCCGTTCGTATCTTCGAAGCCCTGGCCGAACTGGGCAGCCTGCGGGTCAGGACCGACGCAGCCAATCTGCCATCCCTGTCGGAACTGGACCCTGCCACCTGTCATCTGCACTGGGAAGCCACACTGGAAGGGGCTGTAACCGAAGAGCAGATTCGCGAAACATTCAGCTGGGTGGAAGGTGACTGCCAGCTGGAAATCAGCCAAACGGAAGCAGCACCGGAAGCTCAATCCGACAAGGCGACCGTGACAGAAACAACGGCGGAACCCGCAGCACCGGCACCTGCTGAAAAAAGCGCAGCCCCCGCAGCCAAGCCCGCCAAGACATCACCCAACCGTGAAAGCGGATCCATTCGCGTCTCCATCGAAAAAGTGGACCTCCTGATCAACCTGGTGGGCGAACTGGTAATCACCCAGTCCATGCTCAACCAGGCAGGCCTGAACCAAGCCCAGGGCGGCGGAGCCAGCGCGGAGGCCTTGCTCAACGGCCTCGCCCAGCTCGAGCGCAATACCCGGGAATTGCAGGAAAACATGCTGCAGCTTCGCATGCTGCCCATCAATGTCGCCTTCAACCGCTTCCCCCGGCTGGTACGCGACCTGTGCAACAAGATGGGCAAGAAAGTGGATCTGGTACTCACCGGTGAGCAAACCGAAGTGGACAAGACCGTGCTGGAAAAAATCGGTGATCCACTGGTACACCTGGTACGCAATTCCCTGGATCACGGACTCGAAACGCCGGAAGTGCGCGCAGCCGCCGGCAAACCCGAACAGGGACGTCTGGAACTCAGCGCCCAGCACGAGAGCGGCAATATCGTCATCCGTATCATCGATGACGGCGCCGGACTCAACCGGGAGAAAATCCTGCAGAAGGCCATTGAAAACGGCCTGGTGAGCGACAAGGACGAACTGTCCGAAGAACGCATCGACAATCTGATCTTCCAACCGGGATTTTCCACCGCCGACAAGGTCAGCGATCTTTCCGGTCGCGGCGTGGGCATGGACGTGGTGAAACGCAATATCAACGATCTGGGCGGTACGGTCAGCATTCATTCACGCCAGGGTGAAGGCAGCACCGTTATGATCCGTCTGCCGCTTACCCTGGCCATCCTCGACGGTCAGCTGGCCAGCATCGGTGAAGACACCTATATTCTGCCGCTGATTTCCATCGTCGAATCACTGCAGATCCGCAGTGAAAACCTCAACAGTGTCGCCGGCTCAAGCGAACTCTACCGTTTTCGTGATGAGTACATTCCCATCATCCGTCTCAACAGCCTGCTTGGCAACAGTGGCGGCATTGAAAACCTGGAACAGGGCCTGCTGGTGGTGGTGGAAGCGGAAGGACAGCATGCGGGCCTGTTCGTGGACCGCCTGCAGGGACAGCAGCAGGTGGTCATCAAGAGCCTGGAAACCAACTTCCAGCAGCTCGAAGGCGTGTCCGGCGCCACCATTCTCGGAGACGGCCAGGTCGCGCTGATCCTGGACATTCCCGGACTCGTTCACCTCTTTCACAAAACAAGAAACCAGATGAGGGTGCCCGCACTGGCAGCCGCATCATAACCGGGGTCGCAGTTTCATGAACAGTAACGCAGCACAAAAAATCGACGTCGATCTGCAGTCCGAACAGGGCGTGGATCAGTACCTGACTTTCTGCCTCGCGGGAGAAGAATACGGTATCAACATCCTCAAGGTGCAGGAAATCCGGGGCTGGAGCGAAGTGACCCCCATGCCCAACACGCCGGATTCGATTCTGGGTGTGATCAACCTGCGGGGCACTGTGGTTCCCATTGTCGAACTGCGCAGTCACTTCAACCTGCCCGACGCCCCCCGTGGGCCCACCACGGTCATCATCGTGGTCAAAGCGGAAGAGAAAAACGGCAATCAGCGCACCATGGGCATGGTAGTGGACGCAGTTTCCGAAGTACACAACATCGCCTCAACTGACATGCAGCCTGCCCCTCAGGTCGGTGATGCCGAAGATCAGCCCGCCATCGCCGGACTCGCCACCATGGATGAGCACATGATCATCATTCTCGATGTCGATGATCTGATGATCAACCGTGTCCTCGGCCTGGCGGACGAAGAACCAACTACCCAAAAATAAGATTCGCTCTACGGAGAACAACAGCATGAAAATCAACGAGCCAGTAACAGACAACGAAATCGTGATGAAGGATGGGCAGTTCATCGTTTCCACCACGGACAGGAAAGGCATCATCCAATCCATCAACCGCGATTTCATCGAGATCAGCGGCTTCTCTTCCGATGAGCTGATCGGCAGAAACCACAACCTCGTACGCCACCCGGATATGCCACCGGAAGCCTTCGAGGATCTGTGGCGCACCATCAAGGCCGACAAGCCCTGGATCGGCATCGTGAAGAACCGTTGCAAGAACGGTGATTTCTACTGGGTGAAGGCCAATGTCACCCCCATGCGGGATCACGGCCATGTCACCGGTTACATGTCTGTACGCACCAAGCCTACCCGACAGGAAATCGAACAGGCAGACACCCTGTACAAGAAGGTGCGTGCCGGTGAAGCAAGTCTGAAACCATCACGTTTCAAGCGGGTCGTGCGCTATCTGGGCAACATGGGAATGTCCAAATACCTGACCCTGCTGCAAGTTGCGTCGGTACCCGCCATGGCGGGCATTGCCTGGCTGGCCCGTCAGGGTGCCGACCTCTCTACCCTGGCCATGGTAATTGGAGGCACTGCGGTCTTCTTTACCCTTGCCATTCATGCACTTAAGCAATACACCCAGCGCCCTGTCAATCAGGCGATCGCCGCCATGCAGCAGATTGCCAATGGCGACTACTTCCAGTGGGTTGAAACCCACCGGGATGACGAACTCGGCCGGCTGCTGCAGAACATTCAGTCCGCACAGATTCGTCTGGGGTACGAAGTAAACGAGATCCGTCAGCAGGCCAATTCGCTCAGCCGCGTGCAGGAAGCCCTGGGCAGCGTGAACGCAAATGTCATGATCGCCGACCAGGATCTCAACATCATCTACCTGAACAAAGCCGTAAAAGAGATGATGCGCAATGCCGAAGACGATATCCGCAAGGAACTGCCGGAATTCGACAGCAGCAGTCTCATGGGAGCCAATGTGGATGTCTTCCACAAGAACCCGACCCATCAGAGAGGCATGATGGAGCGGCTGCAGGATTCTTTCACGACCGAATTCGAACTTGGCGGACGCTCATTGCGGCTCACTGCCAATCCCATCATCAACGAACAGGGTGAACGTCTGGGTACCGTAGTGGAATGGCTCGACCGCACCAGCGAAGTCGCTGTGGAGCGTGAAATCCAGAGCATCGTGGACAACGCCCTGATGGGCAATCTCACCGAACGCGTCAGCCTGGAAGGCAAGGAAGGCTTCTTCCGCAGCCTCAGCGGCGGCGTGAACGACCTGATGCAGATACTGGAACAGGTCATCGACGATACAGCCAGCGTACTCGGTTCCCTGGCCAGGGGCGAACTCGACAAGACCATCGACAGAGACTATGAAGGTTCCTTCGCCCGTCTGAAAGACGATGTCAATGCCACCATAGCCAACCTGACCCGCGTTATCGGCAGCATCCGCAACAGCGCCGATGCCGTAGAGAATGCCTCCCAGGAAATCGCAGAGGGCAACATGGATCTTGCACGCCGCACTGAAATGCAGGCATCCAACCTGGAAGAGACCGCTTCCAGCATGGAAGAGATCACTTCCACGGTACGCCAGAATGCAGACAACTCCGGCAAGGCCAGCGAACTCGCCAGCGTCACGCTGGATCAGGCGGTAAACGGCGGCAGTGTAGTGAAAAACACCATCACCGCCATGGAGAAGATCACGGACTCCAGCAAGAAGATCGCCGCCATCATCAGCGTCATCGATGACATCGCCTTCCAGACCAACCTGCTGGCCCTGAATGCCGCGGTGGAAGCCGCACGCGCCGGTGAACAGGGTCGCGGCTTCGCCGTGGTCGCCACCGAAGTGCGCAATCTTGCCCAACGCAGCGCTACCGCTGCCAAGGAAATCAAGGAGCTCATCGAAGACAGCGTCAACAAGGTCGAAGAGGGTTCAGACCTGGTGGATCAATCCGGCAAGACCCTGGATGAAATCGTCACTTCGGTGAAGAAGGTAAACGACTTTATTGCCGAAATCGCTGCCGCCAGCTCTGAACAGTATGCCGGCATCGACCAGGTCAACCAGGCCGTCTCCCAGATGGACGAGGTGACCCAGCAAAATGCCGCGCTGGTGGAAGAAGCCGCACAAACCAGCCAGATGATGGACGAACAGGCCAAGGAACTGGGCGAGCTCATTTCCTTCTTCAAGACCGATGGTGTTTCTGACAACAGCTGGGACCAGACGGAACGGCGCTCAGCCGACCGCCCCTGGTCCGAGGCCAGTCAGCATTCCGAGCTGGATTTCGCCACGGCACGCACCAAGCACAAACTGTGGAAAACCCGTCTGCGGGCCTTCCTGGACGGCGATGAAGCCATGCGTGAAGAAGAAGCTGTCTCACACCACGCCTGCGACCTGGGAAAATGGCTGTACACCACTGGCATGCGTGAGCATGGAAATATGCCCAGGATGCGGGAACTGGAAAAGATCCATGCAGAGATGCATACCCTGATCAAACAGGTGATACAGGCCAAGCATTCAGGAGACAACCGCAAAGCAGAAGCCATATATGCCCGCGTGGAAAAATACTCTGATCAGATCGTTGCACTCCTGGAACAGCTGGAACAGGAAACCGGCGCCAGCACCGCTTACTCAGCACCCCTCGCTCCGGCCAGAACTGATACTCAGACGAGGCCAAAACTGCAGGCCGTGGGTGCAGACGACGTATGGGACGAGTTCTGATCATGACCGGCAGCAGCACATCTTTGCATCTCGACCCGCATCTGGAGCTCGACAATCTGCCGGAACTGGCGCAGAAGCTGCGCGAGTCTCTGATGCAGGATGATGCTCCACTGGTTCTGGACGGTTCCGGAATTCAGAGCATCGATGGCGCCGCGATACAGTTGCTGCTGCTGGCTGTACAGACTGCCAAAGAAAAAAACATCCCCTGCAGCTGGCATCAGCCCTCCTCTGCTTTGAGCAAGGCGGTGGCACTGCTGGGACTCACGGACGACATGTTACTGGAGGCAACAGAGCAATGAGCGGTTCAGCTGCAAGATCTGCCCGTCAGGGATTTGAATTCACCGACCAGGATTTTTCCAGGCTTCGGGAGCTGGTCTATCAGCACACGGGCATCCGCATGGCCGACAACCGGCGTGACCTGATCTACGGCCGGCTGTCACGACGCCTGCGCGCCCTGGGGCTGCACAGTTTTGGCTCCTATTGCAGACTCATCGAAGATGGCCACGGCGATGAACTGGAAGCATTCACCAACGCCGTCACGACCAACCTCACCGCCTTCTTCCGGGAAGCCCATCATTTCGATTATCTGGCCGATACCCTGATTCCCGATCTGATGAAAAGGAACCGGGACAGCCGGCGCATCCGGCTCTGGTCTGCCGGCTGTTCCACAGGAGAAGAGCCCTACACCCTGGCGATGATGCTGCGGGAGAACATTCCGGACATCCACAACTGGGATGTGCGCATACTGGCCACCGACCTCGATTCCGAAGTGCTGGCCAAAGCCGCAGCCGGGATCTATGAGCAGCAGAACATACAGCGGGTATTAGGTGACCGCCTGCAACGCTGGTTCAGAAAAGGAACCGGCATCCACAAGGGTAAAGCCAAAGTGCTTTCCGAACTTCAGGAACTGATTGCCTTCAGAAAACTTAACCTGATGGAAAGCTGGCCGATGAAAGGGCCATTCGACGTGATCTTTTGCCGAAATGTGCTGATCTACTTCGACAAACCGACACAGAAGAAACTGTTCGAACGGTTTGCCGGCATCCTCGTGCAGGAAGGTCATTTGTTTATCGGACATTCCGAAAGCCCGATGGACCTTACAGACCGGTTCACTCTCATCGGACAGTCCATTTACAAAAAGAACAGATAAAACGACAGGAAAGGAATATACAGATCATGAGTATACGTGTTCTCGTCATCGATGATTCCGCACTGGTGCGCAACCTGCTGAAACGCATCCTCGACCAGGATCCACAGATCAAGGTCGTGGGTACCGCGGCAGACGCCTATATAGCGCGGGAAAAGATCAAGAAGCTGCATCCGGATGTTCTGACGCTTGATGTCGAAATGCCGAAAATGGACGGCATCACCTTCCTCAAGAATCTCATGCGCCTGCATCCCATGCCGGTGGTAATGGTATCTTCACTCACTGCGAAAGGTGCGGAAGTCACCCTGCAGGCACTCGAACTGGGCGCCATCGATTTTGTCACCAAGCCCCAGGGCGACTTCAGCGGTTCCTTGGAAACTGCCGGCGAAGAAATCATCCACAAGATTAAAACCGCCGCCAAGGCCAATATCCGGGCTGCCGGTCGCGGGCGAACTTCAGCGCCACTCTCAGTAGAAGAAAAACAGAGCGTGGATGCCATTCTCCCCGCATCGGGCAAGAAACGCCTGAGCGGCAGCATGCCTCCCCTGCTCGCCATCGGCGCCTCCACCGGCGGCACCGAAGCCATCAAGGACGTGCTGGTTGAACTGCCCGCAGATATGCCTGCCATCGTGATCACCCAACATATCCCACCGGGGTTCAGTACGGCTTTCGCCCAGCGCATGAACCGGCTCGCCGCACTCACCGTACATGAAGCGGAAGAAGGACAGCAGATTTTGCCGGGACACGTCTACATTGCGCCGGGCGCCCAACATTTGCTGGTAGCCGCAAACGATAAAGGCTACTACTGCAAACTCAGTAACGGACCTCGCGTCAACCGCCACAAACCTTCGGTGGATGTACTGTTCCGCTCCGTCGCACAGACTGCGGGAAGGAATGCGACCGGTGTGATTCTCACCGGTATGGGTGATGATGGCGCTCGATCCCTGCTGGAAATGCGGGAAGCGGGCGCCAGAACAATCGCACAGGATGAAGAAAGCAGCGTGGTCTGGGGAATGCCAGGCATGGCAGTCAAACAGGGGGCGGCCGAGCAGATCCTGCCCCTGGAAAAAATTCCGGCGACGCTTATCTATCTGTTGTCCGGCAAGAGCAAATCCAAACAGGCGTCGGGTTCGTTGCACAGGCTGCGTGCAGCCGCAGCGACTACGCCATCATTTTCGTAAGCAATCACAACTCAGGAGAAAAAAAATGAATATCATGGTAGTGGACGACAGCCTGGCAATGCGCCTCATCGTCATGAAAACCCTGCGCGAAGCCGGCTACGACGGTCACGATATCACCCAGGCAGCCGATGGCGCCAAGGCGCTGGAAGCCATCAAGGAAGATGAGCCGGATCTGGTATTGTGCGACTGGAACATGCCCAACATGACCGGTCCGGAACTGCTGGAAACGCTCAAGGATGAAGGCATCAACCTCAAGTTCGGCTTCGTCACCACAGAAGCATCCGAGGAAATGCGCACCAAAGCCAACGAGCTCGGCGCACGCTTCCTCATTGCCAAGCCCTTCACTCCGGAATCCTTCAAGGAAAAGCTGGACCCCTACCTCAACTAGGAGCAAGACCATGCCAAGTATCCCATTACCCAAGCCTGTCGAGTTACAGCAGATGCTGGCCATGATGTACGGCAGCGACCTCAAGGCAGAACCCGGCAATCCGATACCGGCCACACCGGGCAACAAATCCCTGGTAGCACTCTATGTCGATGATGATGATGTGCCTGTGGCCACCTGCGCGGTGGACTACAACTTCACGGCTTTCGCCGGCGCATCACTTACAAAGATCCCCCTGGGAACCGCAAAGGAATGTGCTGAAACCGGTGATTTTTCCGAGATCATGGTCGGCAACGTGCATGAGATCATGAACATCTGCTCCCGGCTGCTGATGAACAGCGACAGCCCGCATCTGCGGCTGCTGACGCTGTACAGTTCGCCGGAAGAAATGCCGGAGGATGTGCAGGAACTGGTACAGGAACCGCCTGCCACAGCAGACTTCAGTATTTCTTTCGCCAACTATGGCGATGGCGGAATTTCATTCCAGTCACTGGTTGCCTGAAATGCAGGATACCGTCCGCCATGGAAGGCGATGCGGAGGAAGCAGGTGAATCTGACCTACAGTACAGCCTTGGGATAGGATCCCAGCACCTTGTACATGCCTGCCTGCTTTTCCAGGGCCGCCAGCGCCTGGCGCACATGGGGTTCATCCTTGTGGCCATCCACATCGATGAAGAACACGTAGTCCCATACGCCACGCCGTGAAGGACGGGATTCGATGCGCGTCATGCTCACGCCGTGCTCGGCCAGCGGCTCCAGCAGACGATGCAGCCCGCCGGCTTCGTTTCTGGTGGAAATAAGCAGGCTGGTCTTGTCTTCCCCCGAAGGCGGCACCTGCTGATTGCCGATAATGAGAAAACGGGTGGTATTGCCCGGCTCGTCTTCGATGTTATGTGCCAGCACACTCAGGTTATAGATTTCCCCCGCCGTTTCGCTGGCAATAGCCGCCGACCCGGCATCTTCCCGTGCCATGGCTGCCGCCTCGGCATTGCTGCCCACGGCGATGCGTTTTACATTGGGCAAATGCCTGTCGAGCCAGCTGCGGCACTGCGCCAGCGACTGCTGATGTGAATACACGGTTTTCAGTTCATCCAGGGAACCTGCATTGGACAACAGGTTGTGATGGATACGCAGGGTCACCTCCCCACAGATCTGCAGCGGTGAGCTGAAGAACATGTCCAGGGTATGACTGATGACACCTTCCGTGGAATTTTCCACGGGCACCACACCATACTGGCAGTTGCCTGCCTCCACTTCCTGGAAGACATCCGAAATGGAACCCAGCGGCGTCGTGGTGACCGAATGACCGAAATGTTTGAGTGCCGCCGCTTGGGTAAAAGTTCCTTCCGGCCCCAGGAAAGCGATGTTCAGGGGATACTCCAGCGCCAGGCAGGCTGACATGATCTCACGGAACAGCCGTGCCATTTCTTCCGCATCCAGTGGCCCCCTGTTGCGCTCCTTGACCTTGCGCAGCACCTGGGCTTCGCGCTCCGGGCGGTAGAAGACCGTGTCTCCATCACCTTCCTGCTTGATACGGGCAACCTCTGCCGCCGCTTCCGCACGGGCATTGATGAGGTTCTGAATCTCCTCATCGATGGCGTCGATGCGCTCACGAATGGCATTGAGCTTTTCCGCTTCAGTCATGCAGCGTGCCTCTATTTCTTGCAGCTGAGGCAGCGCACGGACAATACACCTTCCACACCGGCTATCTTGTCAAGCACACCCTGATCAGGCTGGGCTTCCAGGTCGATGAGGGTCACCGCGATATCTCCACGGGATTTGTTGAGCATATCCAAAATGTTCAGGCCGGCTTCGGCCAGGTCCGTGGAGATCTGACCCAGCATGTTGGGTACGTTGCTGTTCACCACCACCAGGCGCGGGTTCTCGCCGTGGGGCATGTTGATCTCGGGGAAATTCACGGAATTGGCGATATTGCCGTCTTCCAGCCAGCCACGCACTTCCTCCGCCACCATGATGGCGCAGTTCTCTTCTGCTTCCCGGGTGGATGCACCCAGATGGGGAAGGGTCAGGCAGCGGGCATGATCCTTGAGAAGATTGCTCGGAAAATCACAAACGTAGCCATAGAGCTTGCCATCATCCAGCGCCTTGACCACGGCTTCATCATCCACGATGCCATTGCGCGCAAAATTGAGCACGATGGCATTGTCCGGCATCAGCCGTATGCGTTCCTCGTTGATCATGTTCGCCGTTTGCTCGTTCAGGGGTACATGGAAGGTAACGAAATCCGCTCGGGACAGCAGGTCATCGA